>CAYGUQ010000335.1:0-5316 GCA_964352995.1 uncultured Rhodobacterales bacterium | reverse complement strand
CACCCCGCCCGACGCGACGCCCCCGCCGATGCGCACGCCCACGTCGCGCGACCAGCCGTCGCCGCTTCCCGGGCGCACCACGCGGGCGCTCTCCACCACGCCGCGCTCGGTCGGCGTCGCGGCCGTCTCGGGCGCCGGCGCGGCGCATGCGAGCAGTCCGGCGCAGAGCGCCGCGACGCAGCTTAAGCGCCGCGCGGCCTCAACCGATCGGCGCGATGCGCGCACGCTGCCCCCGCCCGGAGATGAGATAGACCGGCGCGCCCACCGGGATCGCGGCGCCGTCGTCCTGCACCACGGTCAGGCGTCGGTCGAAGGGCAGGCGCACGACGTACTCCAGCGCGGCGCCCCGGCTCGCCTCGCGCTCGACCGCCGCGCCGAGCAGACCGCCGAGCACCGCGCCCACGCCGGCCGCCAGCGTCGCTCCCCGGCCGGCGCCGATGAACGAGCCGCCGAAGCCGCCCGCCAGCGCGCCGACGCCGAAGCCGAAGGGATTGTCGGAGAGGCTCTCGCCCTCGACCACCTGAACGCGGCGGACGCTCTCCACCACGCCGCGCTCGGTCGGGACGGCTGCGGAGACGCTGCGGCCGTCCACCACGTCGCCGCCGAGTTCGCGGGCGCAGCCGGCGGCCGACGCCGCGAGCAGACCCGCCGCGAGAAGCCTGCAGAAACCCGAAAACATCCATCACCCTCCAAACGCCCTGCGCGTGGAGGGTAGCACGGCGCCGCCGCCCCCGCGACAGGAGCGGCGCGCTACCGGGGCGCCGGGCTCCGCCGGCGCCCCGCAGCCGGGATCAGGCCTTGCCGCGGTAGATGTCGATCAGCTTGCCCAGCATCTCCAGCGCGTCCTCGCGCGAGCGCTGGAAGCTGTTGCGGCCGATGATCGAGCCGTTGCCGCCGCCGTCGCGGATGGCGCGCGCGTCCTCGAACACCGCGTCGGCGCCCTTCGCTGCGCCGCCGGAGAACACCACGAGCCGGCGGCCGCCGAAGCAGCTGTCGACGACGTGCTTCACGCGGGCCGGCAGCGTCGAGACGTCGATGCCCTTCTCCTTGTAGACCTTCTGCGCCTCGGGCTGCATCACGTGGTCGGTGGTCAGCTTGACCTTGACGATGTGGGCGCCGAGCAGCGCGGCCATGTGGGCGGCGTAGGCGCCGACGTCGATGGCCAGCTCGCCCTCCTTCGTGACGCCCTCGCCGCGGGGGTAGGACCAGATGACGGTCGCCACGCCCACCGAGGCGGCCTCGCGGCGCAGCTCGACGATCTCCTCGAACATGTCGAGCGAGCAGTCGGAGCCGGGGTAGATCGTGAAGCCGATGGCGGCGCAGCCGAGCCGCAGCGCGTCGTCGACCGACGCCGTGATCGCCTGGTCCTTGCCGGCCGTGCCGGAGAGCAGCGAGTTGGCCGAGTTCATCTTGAGAATCGTCGGGATCGCGCCGGCGAAGGTGTCGGCGCCCGCCTCCAGCGGCCCGAGCGGCGCGGCGTAGGCGTTCAGCCCCGCGTCGATGGCGAGCTGGTAGTGGTAGTGCGGATCGTAGCCGGCGGGGTTCGGCGCGAAGCTGCGCGCGGGCCCGTGCTCGAAGCCCTGATCCACGGGCAGGATGATCATCTTGCCGGTGCCGCCGAGCTTGCCGGCCATCAGGATCGAGTGAAGCTTCGCCTTAACGCCGGGCGTTTCGCCCTCATAGGCGGAGAGGATGCGGCTGACGGCGCGGGTCGCTTTCATCGTGGGAACCTCTGGGCTTGTTGGACGGGCTGTGGCTGACGGTCGCGCTTCGGCTAGCCGCAGCGCCCCCTGCGGTCAAGGCGCAAGGCGGCCTCAGGCCGCCTTCGCCTCGGTCTTCGCCAGCTTGGCGAGCTCGCGCATGATGGCGAAGGCGCCCTTCACGCGGTCTTCCGGCGTCGGCCAGTCGCGGCGCACCACCAGCTTGTTGTCCTTCACCTTCGCCAGCCCCTTCTGGTCCTGGATGAAGGCGACGAGCGCGGCGGGGTCGGCGAAGCGGTCGCCGCGGAACTGGATCGTCGCGCCCTTGGGCCCGCCGTCGAGCTTGGCGACGCCCGCCTTGCGGCAGAGCGTCTTGATGCGGACGATCCTGAGCAGGGTCTCGACCTCCTCGGGCGGCTTGCCGAAGCGGTCGAAAAGCTCGGCGCCGAAGCCCTCCAGCTCGGCGCGGCTCTCCAGCGCGGACAGGCGGCGGTAGAGCCCCAGCCGCACGTCGAGATCGGCCACGTAGTCGTCGGGGATCAGCACCGGCGCGCCGAGGTTGATCTGCGGCGCCCAGGCGTCCTCGACTTCGGCGAGCCCGTCGATCTCGCCGGCGCGCATCTTGGCGATCGTCTCCTCCAGCATGTCCTGGTAGAGTTCGAAGCCGACCTCCTTCACATGCCCCGACTGCTCCTCGCCGAGCAGGTTGCCCGCCCCGCGGATGTCGAGGTCGTGGCTGGCGAGCGTGAAGCCGGCGCCGAGCGTGTCGAGCGAGCTCAGCACCTTCAGCCGCTTCACCGCGCCGTCGGCGAGCGGCTTGCGCGGGGGCGTCGTGAAGTAGGCGTAGGCGCGCGCCTTGGAGCGGCCGACGCGGCCGCGGATCTGGTACATCTGCGCCAGCCCGAACATGTCCGCCCTGTGCACGATCAGCGTGTTGGCGGCGGGGATGTCGATGCCGCTCTCGATGATGGTCGTCGCCAGCAGCACGTCGTACTCGCCGTCGTAGAAGGCGTTCATGCGCCGGTCGAGCTCGCCCGCCGCAAGCTGGCCATGCGCGGTGACGAAGCTGACCTCGGGCACGCTGTCCTTCAGGAACTGCTCGATCTCCGGCAGGTCGGAGATGCGCGGCGCGACGTAGAACGCCTGACCGCCGCGGTAGCGCTCGCGCAGCAGCGCCTCGCGCACCGTCACCGGATCCCACGGCGTGACGTAGGTGCGCACGGCGAGGCGGTCGACCGGCGGCGTCGCGATCAGCGACAGCTCGCGCACGCCCGTCATGGCGAGCTGGAGCGTCCGCGGGATCGGCGTGGCGGTCATCGTCAGCACATGCACGTCGGCCTTGAGCGTCTTGAGACGCTCCTTGTGCTGCACGCCGAAATGCTGCTCCTCGTCGATCACCAGCAGGCCGAGATTGGAGAAGCTGATCCCCTTGGCGAGCAGGGCGTGGGTGCCGATGACGATGTTGACGTCGCCACTCTCCAGCCCCTTGCGCGTCTCGGCGGCCTCGCGCGCCGGCGTGAAGCGGGAGAGCTGGCGCACCGTCAGCGGCGTGCCGTGGAAGCGCTCGGCGAAGCCCTTGGCGTGCTGGCGGGCGAGCAGCGTCGTGGGGCAGACCACCGCCACCTGCGCGCCGCTCATCGCCGCGACATAGGCGGCGCGCAGCGCCACCTCGGTCTTGCCGAAGCCGACGTCGCCGCAGATCAGCCGGTCCATCGGTCGGCCCGAGGCGAGGTCGCCCAGCACGTCGGCGATGGCGCGAAGCTGGTCCTCGGTCTCCTCGTAGGGGAAGCGGGCGCAGAACTCGTTCCACGCGCCCGGCGGCGGCGTCATCAACGCGCCCTTGCGCATGGCGCGCTCGGCGGCGACGCGGATCAGCTTGTCGGCGATGTCGCGCAGCCGCTCCTTGAGCTTGGCCTTGCGCGCCTGCCACGCCCCGCCGCCGAGCCGGTCGAGCTGCGCCTCGGCGCCGTCGCCGTAGCGCGTCAGGAGTTCGATGTTCTCCACCGGCAGGTAGAGCTTGGAGGCG
Organism: uncultured Rhodobacterales bacterium; assembly: GCA_964352995.1. GTDB lineage: Bacteria > Pseudomonadota > Alphaproteobacteria > Rhodobacterales > Rhodobacteraceae > Rubrimonas. The sequence continues at coordinate 1,590 of CAYGUQ010000335.1, read as the reverse complement.
CCGGCGTATTCCAGCGCGAGGCACTCGTGCGGCGCTCCCATCGCCTCGATGGTGACGAGGCCCGTATAGCGCCCGATGCCGTGCTCGACATGGACGACGAGGTCGCCGATCGAGAGCGCCGCGGCCTCGGTCAGCACGTTTTCGGCGCGCTTGCGCTTGGCGCCGCGCACCAGACGGTCGCCCAGCACGTCCTGCTCGGAGATCACGGTGAGGCGCGCGGTCTCGAAGCCGCGCTCCAGCGGCCAGACCATCAGCGACACCGAACCGTCCACCGCCTCGGCCCAGTCGCTCGCGGGCTTGGCGCCCTTCACGCCATGGTCGGCGAGCAGCGTCGCGAGGCGGTCGCGCGCGCCCTCCGACCACGACGCGATCACCACCGCGCCCTCGCGCCGGCGCGCCATAACATGGTCGGCCAGCGCGTCGAAGAGGTTCACGCCCTCCATCTTGCGCTCGGCGGCGAACTCGCGGCCCATGCGCCCGCCGGCGTCGACGATCCCCGGCCCCGGCGGGCGGCGGTTGGCGTCGAAGCGGCGCACCGGCCGGCCGTCGAGCGCGCCCGCCCATTCCTCCGCCGTCAGGTGCAGCGCCTCCGGCGGCAGCGGCTTGTAGGAGGGCGCGGAGACGCCGCCCTTCGGCCGCGGCGCGTCGGCGCGACTGTCGTGGTGGTCGCGCACCATCTCCAGCCTCGCGTCGCGCGCCTCCTCGGCGAGATGGTCCATGGTGACCGGCGCGCCGGGCAGGAAGTCGAACAGCGTCGCCATCGCGGCGTGAAACAGCGGCGCCCAGTGCTCGACGCCCTGGTGCTTGCGGCCCGCGCTCACCGCAGCGTAGAGCGCGTCGTCGAGCGCCGCGGCCCCGAAGGCCTCGCGGTAGCGGGTGCGGAAGCGGGCGATGCTCTCGGGGTCGAGGATGATCTCCGAGGCCGGCGCCAGCGACACGCCGCGGATCTTCCTGACGGTGCGCTGGGTCTCGACCTCGAAACGCCGGGCGCCGTCCAGCGTGTCGCCGAAGAAGTCGAGGCGCACCGGCAGCCTCGCCCCCGGCGGAAAGATGTCGACGATGCCGCCGCGCACCGCGAAGTCGCCGGGCTCGCTCACCGTCGCCGCGCGGTTGTAGCCCATGCGGCCGAGATAGCCCATCAGCGCGTCCACATCGACGCGGGCGCCCACGACGGCCTCGAAGCTCGACGCCAGCACCGTGTCGCGCGCCGGGGTGCGCTGCACGGCGGCGTTCACCGTGGTCAGGACGACGGCGGCGCCCTCCACCCCGCGGGCGAGCCGCGCCAGCGTCGCCATGCGGGCCGCGGCGATCTCGGGGGCCGGCGAGACCCGGTCGTAGGGCAGGCAGTCCCAGGCCGGAAACCGCAGCACGGGAACCGAGGGCGACAGCACCGCCAGCGCGTCGGCCATCGCCGCCATGCGCCGGTCGTCGCGCGCGATGTGAAGCACCGGCGCGCCGGCGCGCGCGGCGATGTCGGCGACCAGCGTCGCGTCGAAGCCCTCCGGCGCGCCGCCGACCGTCACGGCGCCGGGCTCGAGCGGTTTGCGCGCCGCCTTGAGCGTTGGAGCGTCAGCCATGGGCGGCGACGTA
>CAYGUQ010000334.1:0-5320 GCA_964352995.1 uncultured Rhodobacterales bacterium | reverse complement strand
GCTTCGCCATCGGGCCGATCTGAACTCGGCGCCGAACTCAGCGCCGCATCGCCGCCCTGAGATCGCCCAGGCGCACGCCGCCGCTCGTCACCGCCAGAGCCGCGTAGAGCGCGCCGCCGCCGATCATCAACCCGGAGAGCGCCAGCCACCGCAGGCCGGGCGCCGCCAGCTCCGACTCAAGCGCCTGAGCGCCGAGCCAGAGCGCCAGCCCCATCGCCAGCGACGCCGCCAGCAGACGCGGCGCGGCCTTCGCGCGCCGGGCGTCGGCTCGCGCCGCCGGGTCTCGCGCCCGCGCCCCGCGCATCAGCAGCCAGAGCTGCAGCCAGGCGCCCAGAACCGTTCCGAGCGGAATGGCGACGTAGCCGATCAGCGGCGCGCCGGCCGCCGCCACGACGACGTTGGTCGCCATCGCCGCGACCGCGTAGCGCAGGGGGCTGTCCATGTCCTCCCGCGCAAAGAAGATCGGCTGGACGACCTTCTGCAGCACGTAGGCCGGCAGGCCCAGCGCGTAGAGCGCCGTCGCCGTCGCCGTCGCTGCGACGTCCTCGGGCGAAAAGGCGCCGCGCCCGAAGAGAACCGAGACGATCGGCCCGGCGACGACGGCGAGCGCCGCGGCCGCCGGCAGCGTCAGCGCGAGGCAGAGCTCGGCCGCGCGGTTCATCGCGTCGCGCGCGCCGGCCTCGTCGCCGCGGCGGACCCGGCGCGAGAGCTCCGGCAGCAGCACCACGCCGATCGCCACGCCGACCACGCCCAGCGGCAGCTGATAGAGCCGGTCGGCGTAGCTCAGCCAAGCCACCGCGCCGGGAAAGAACGAGGCGATCAGCGTCCCGACGACGAGGTTGATCTGCGTCGCCCCGCCGGCCAGCGCGCCGGGAGCGCCGAGCCGCGCCAGCCGGCGCACGCCCGGCGTCAGCCTCGGCCGACGCAGCCGCAGCGCCATGCCCGAGCGCCGCGCCGCCTCCCAGACCATCGCCGCCTGCGCGAAGCCGGCGGCCAGAACGCCCCAGGCGAGCGCGTCGCCCACCGGCCACGCCGCGGCCGACGCCAGCCCCATCGCCCCGATCAGGAACACGTTGAGCAGGATCGGCGCCGCGGCCGGCGCCGCGAAGCGCCCCATCGCGTTCAAGACGCCCGAGAACAACGCCGTCATCGACATGCACAGCAGATAGGGAAACTCGATGCGGGCGTAGGCGACGGCAAGGTCGAACCGCTCCGCGTCGTCGGCGAACCCGCCGGCCAGAACGAGCATCAGCGCGGGCATCGCGACCAGCGCGACGGCCGTCAGCGCGAGCAGGACCGCCGTGAGCGCCGCCAGCGCCTCCTCGGCGAAGTCCCGCGCCGCGGCGCGCCGCGCCGCCTCGTCCCCCTCCCCTTCCAGCCGCTTCGCGAAAAGCGGCACGAAGGCCATGTTGAAGGCGCCCTCGGCGAAGAAGCGCCGGAACATGTTGGGCAGGCGGAACGCGACGAAGAACGCCTCCGCCATCGGCCCCGCCCCGAGCAGCGCCGCGATCAGCACATCGCGCGCGAAGCCCAGCACGCGGGAGGCCATGGTGAGGCCGCCCACGGTCGCGAAGCCGCGCATCAGGCGGACGGGCGCGGTAGTCATCGGGTGGTCATCGGGTGGTCATCGCCGGGAGCTCAGTCGGCGAGGGTCTGGGCCGCGGCGTCCGCCACGGCCTCGCGCAGCCGCCGCGCGATCGCCTGCTGCTTGGCCGGCGAGCGGATCTTCAGCCCGAAGATGTCCTTCACGTAGAAGACGTCCACCGCCTGTTCGCCGTAGGTCGCGATCACCGCGGAGAAGATGTTGATGTTGCAGTTCGCGAGCGCGCGCGTGAGGTCGTAGAGCAGGCCGAACCTGTCCCGCGCGTCGACCTCGATGACGGTGTAGATGTCGGAGGCGTCGTTGTCGAAGGTGACGCGCGTCGGCGCCTCGAAGGGCCGCTCGCGCCGCCGCGCGGAGCGCCTGCGCTCCGCCAGCGCCTTGCGCGGGGCGATCTCGCCGGAGAGCGCGCGGCCGATCGCGAGGCGCAGCCGCTCGAACTGGTCGGCCGCGTAGGCGCCGCCGTCGGCGTCCTGGATCCAGAAAGCCGACGTCGCCATGCCGTCGACGGTCGTGAAGGTGCGGGCGTCGACGATGTGCGCCCGCGCCAGCGCCAGCGCCGCGGCCATCCGGCTGAAGATGCCGGGATGGTCGCCGATCGAGATCAGCACCCGCGTCGCGTCCCGCTCGGCGTCGGCGTCGATGCGCAGGGCGAGCGCGTCGTCGGCGCCCGGGGCCGGCGCCCGGCCCTTGGCGGTCAGCGCCGCGCGCTCGTCGGCCTGCTCGCGCGCCATCTTCGCGAAGGCCGCATGGGCGTCGACGTCGAGGCCCAGCCAGTAGGGCGGGTAGTGCCGGGATGTCTCGGCTTCGAGAGCCGGCGCGGGCCAGCCGGCGAGCGCCCGGCGCACGGCGTCCTTCGCCTCCTCCACGCGGTCGGCGCGCGACAGCCGCTCCGCCCCGCCGGTCAGCACGGCGCGGGTGTCGTAGTAGAGATGGCGCAGGAGCTGCGCCTTCCAGTTGTTCCAGACCCCCGGCCCGACGGCGCGGATGTCGCAGACCGTCAGCACCAGCAGCAGCCGCAGGCGCTCGGGGCTGCGCACGACGTCGGCGAAGTCCCGCACCGTGCGCGGGTCGGAGATGTCGCGCTTCTGGGCGGTGTCGCTCATCAGCAGGTGATGGCGCACCAGCCATTCCACCAGCTCGCTCTGCGCCGCGTCGAGGCCGAGCCGGGGGCAGAGGTCCCGCGCCACGACGGCGCCGACCTCGGAATGGTCCTCCGGCAGGCCCTTGCCGATGTCGTGCAGGAACAGCGCCACCGACATGACCTCCATGTCGAGCCCGGCCTTGATGATCTCGCTCGCCACCGGCAGGTCGGCGATCAGTTCGCCGTCGCGGATGCGGCGCAGCGCCTTCACCGCGAGGATGGTGTGCTCGTCCACCGTGTAGTGGTGGTACATGTTGAACTGCATCATCGCGACGATGCGGCCAAACTGCGGGATGAAGCGGCCGAGCAGGCCGCTCTCGTTCATCCGCCTGAGCGCGCGCTCTGGGTCGCTTGACCGCGCCAGCAGCGAGAGGAAGATGGCGTTGGCCTCGGGGTCGGCGCGCAGCGCGTCGTCGACGAGGTCGAGCTTCGAGGCGACCAGGCGCATCGCGTCGGGGTGCAGCAGCGAGCCGGTGCGCAGGCCCTCTGCGTAGAGCCGCAGCATCGCCGCGGGGTCGCGATCGAAGAGATCGGGGTCGGCGATGTCGATGCGCCCGTCGCGGAACAGGAATCCTGCGGCGAGCGGCGTGGCGCCGCCGAGACCCAGCGCCCGGGCGAAGCTGCGCAGGTCGGGCCGCGGCTTGCGGTGGCTCTGCTCCAGCGCCGCGCAGAACCAGCGCGTCAGGTCGCCGACATCCTTCGCGGCGCGGAAGTAGTCCTGCATGAACCACTCCACCGCGCGCCGGCCGCCGCGGTCCTCATAGCCCATGCGGCCCGCCACCTCGACCTGCATGTCGAAGCTGAGCTGCTCCTGCGCGCGGCCGGCGACCCAGTGCAGCCAGCAGCGCACCGTCCAGAGGAACCGCTCCGCGGCGGAGAAGGTGGCGACCTCGTCCTCCGTCAATGCGCCGGCCTTGATCAGCGCCGCGACGTCGTCGGCGTGGTGGAGATACTTGGCGATCCAGTAGAGCGTCTGGAGGTCGCGCAGGCCGCCCTTGCTCTCCTTGACGTTGGGCTCGACGAGATAGCGCGAGCCGCCGTTGCGCTTGTGGCGCTGGTCGCGCTCGGCGAGCTTGGCCTGGACGAACTCCGGCCCCGTGCGCTCGAAGAGATCCTTCCAGAGCCGCGCGTCGAGCTGCTCCAGCGGCGCGGGGTCGCCCCAGAGAAAGCGCTTCTCCAGCAACGTCGTGCGGATGGTGACGTCGGCGCCGGCCAGCCGCACGCATTCCTCGGGCGTGCGGACGGCGTAGCCGACCTTCAGCTTGAGGTCCCACAGCAGGTAGAGCGCGCATTCGATGAGGCTCTCGCCCCAGGCCGTCTGCTTGTAGGGGCGCAGGAACAGCAGGTCGATGTCCGAGAAGGGCGCCATCTCGCCCCGCCCGAAGCCGCCGACCGCCGCGACGCAGAGCCGCTCGCCGCGGGTGGGGTTGGGGTTGGGGTGCAACGCGAGAGCCGCGTCGAGCGCGCCGCGCACCACGGCATCCATCGATGTCGCGAGGGCGCGGGCCGACGCGACGCCGTCGCCCTGCGTCTGCAGCGCGGCGCGCGCGGCCTCCTTGGCGCGTTTGACGGCCGCCGACAGCGCGGCGTGGGCCGCGGCGCGGGCCGCCGTCGCGTCCTGCCCGACGGCGACGGCGCGCACGCGCGCGCCGAGGTCGGCCAGCGGGTCGGCGGCGAAGCTCTCCGACGTCTCCGACGGATGGGCTGCGGAGCCCTCGTCGGCGGGCGCGCCGGGTCGCGCAGCGCGAAGCCGTCTCCGGTCACCTCGTAGATCGCAAGGGCGCGACGGTTGGCGCCCTGGGGCGTCAGCGCGAAGGCGCCGCGCACGCCGGGAAAACCCGCGCCGCGCGTGACGGCCGCGGCGTCGAAGGGGGTCGCGTCGCCGCTGGCCCGCGCCTCCCGCGCCAGCGTCGCGAGCGCCGCCACGGCGTCGTAGCCCAGCCCGGCGAGCGGGTGCGGGCCGCGCCCCGTCACGTCGCGGAAGCGCGCCTCGAAGGCCGCCGCGCCCTCCACCTCGACGGCGGCGAACCAGCCGCCGCGCAGCGAGGTCTCCTGAAGCGTCTCGGCGTTGCGCCACTGGCCGAGCCCCATGTAGCGCAGGGTCCGCGGTGAGACGTCGTTGTAGTCGAGGAAGGCCGCGACGGCGCGCAGCGCCTGCCCGCCGTCGGCGATCAGCACCGCGTCGGCGCCGCTGGCGCGCAGGGCGGGCGCGCCTTCGCCCACGGCCTGCTGGACGCCCTCGAAGCTGCGGGCGTAGGCGAGCGTCTGGGGTACGCGGACGCCGTAGCGCCCAGCCCGCGCCTGGGTCGCCGCCGCCACCACGTCGCCGTAGGGCGACTGCGGCCTGACCAGCGCCACCGCGCCCAGCCCCTGCGAGGCGGCGTAGCCGAGCATCCGCTCGACCTCGTTCTCCGGCAGGTCGCCCGTCACCCAGACCGGCGCGCCGCCGACCTGGCTGTCGGAGGAGAAGGACAGCACGGTCGCGCCGGCGGCCTCCGCCACGGGCCGCACCGCGCGCGTCGTCGCGCTGAAGGCCGGCCCGACGAGCGCCGCGGCGCCGGCGTCCAGCGCAGCGC
>CAYGUQ010000333.1:0-5330 GCA_964352995.1 uncultured Rhodobacterales bacterium | reverse complement strand
CTGGGGGGCGGGATGGGCGGGGGAGGGGGGTTCTCCGGTGAGGCGTGCGTGCGTGAGGCCCAGCGGGGCGGCGACGAGCGGCAGCGTCAGCGCGTCCGGCAGCGTCATGGTGCGCATATCGATGAGCGCGAGCGCCAGCAGCGCCCAGCCCAGCGCCGCGGTGACGGGCAGGATCGGCCCCGTCGTCAGCGCCGCGGCCCAGACCGCCAGCCCGAGCGCCGCGAGCTCCGCCAGCGGATAGGCAGGCGACAGCGGGGCGCCGCAGCACCGCGCCCGCCCGCCGAGCATCGCCCAGCCGAGCACCGGGGCCATCGCCGCCGCGTCGAGCCGCGCGCCGCAGCCGTCGCAGCGCGACCGCCCGAAGGCGACGCCCGCGTCCCACGGCCAGCGGTGGGCGAGCAGCAGGCCGAAGCTGCCGACCGCAGGCGCAGCCAGGATCGTCGCCGCGACCATGATCTCCTGAAGCCCGAGCGACACGCCGCGTCGTCCTTTCAGAACGCGAAAGGGCGGGGGCCCGCAGGCCCCCGCCCATCGTAGGAACGCCGTCGCGTCAGCGCAGGGCGGCCTGCTGCGTCGGCGAGACCTTCACGAAGATCGGGTTCGCGTGGAACCAGAGGTTCGCCCAGGCCTCGACGTCGAAGCTGAGCACCTGCTCGCCTTCGGCGTTGGTCGGCAGGTAGAGCGGGCACGCCATCGGATCGAAGCTGTTGCGGCCGTTGGAGCCCGGCTCGCCGGTGTAGGGGAACGGGCACACGACCCGGCCGGCGTTGTTGTCGCTGAGCGGGTTGCCGTCGGCGTCGGTGCCGTTCGGCGTGCCCTTCGGCAGGTTGGTGCCGCGCATGCGGAAGTACATGTCCGTGTCGAAGCTCTCGGCGGGGATGGAGCCGGAAGCGATCAGGAAGTCGCCCTCGGCCGAGAATTCGTCGCGGGACATGGTCATCCAGATCTCGGTCGAGGGGTGCGAGACCGAGGTCTTGTAGGCCGGGTCGGACGGGTCGATCGGGCCGGTGACGTCGCCGCGGATGATGTCGATGTTGTCGAGCATCGGCGCGTTCATCGGCACTTCAAGGCCCAGCGGCAGCAGGTAGGGGTTGCTGAACGCGTAGGGCGAGTTGTTGACGCCCGACGGATCCTCGATGCGGATGAACCACTCGACGTCGGCGCCGGCGGGGTTGACCACCAGCTCCTGGCCCATCGTGGCGCACTTGCCGCCCTGGCACATCACCCAGTTGAACTGGCCGATGAGGTCGCCCATGACCGAGTAGGTGTTGCCCGACCGCATGCCGGCGACGACGGCGCGCGCGGTGCGCAGGTCGTACCGGCCCGAGACGCCGCGGGTGTAGGCGTAGATCTTCTGGTACTCGCCGGGCCAGAAATCGAGCGTCGAGTGCGGCTCGAACGGGCCGAAGGCGCCGCGATTGTGCCAGTCGGAGGAGCCGAAGATGAAGTAGCGGCGACCTTCGCTCAGCATCGCGTCCCACAGCGTCTTCACGCCGGGCTTGCAGAACACGTAGCGCGGCAGCGAGGCGTTGCGGTTGAAGCCGCCGACATCGGGCACGCCCGCGAATTCGGCCTCGAACGCGTCGGCGATCTCGTTGACCAGTTCACGGGTCAGCGGCGTGCCGTCAGGCGCGGTGCCGGGCAGCGACATCTCGGCCGCGCCGTAGCAGCCCGAACCGCCGAAGGTGCCGAGGCCCACCGTGGGACGGCCGGCGCTGTAGGTGCCGCGCTGGGCGGCCGCCTGGTGGCCGGCCTGCATCTCGCCGCCGAAGGCGAGCGACGGGCTGGTGACGTCGTTGGGGTTGAAGAGGCCCGCGTTGTGGTAGTCGCGCAGATCCTCGACGTTGTAGCCGCGGTTCTCGCCCGGCGTGTAGGCGCCCTGGCGCTCGACGTGGGCGGGCACGTAGTAGCTGTCGGTCGGGTAGTGCTTGCGCAGCCACTCCACCGACTTGACCGACTTGGAGTGGTCGCCGGTGACGTTCGGCAGCTTGGCGACGCCGCGGTTCGCGGGGTTCTCGAAGTCGAGCGATTCGCCGCCGGAGTCGTCGCTGTCGGCGCGGTCCCAGAGATACTCGAACTGCGCGGTGGCGTAGGCGTCGCCGACCTTGCGGAACTGATTGCCGATGATGCCCATGGAGACGTGCTCGTGGCCCGGCGCGTTGGTCTCGATGCCGATCCAGGTCGGCTTGTCGGCCAGCTTGCCGGCATGCGCCACGTCCGGATAGGCGTACTCGTAGATCGACTGCCAGCGCCACATGTTGGCCCCGATGTCGCGTCCCTTGAGCGCGTCGCGGCCGATCGTGTCCTCCCAGAACTCGCGCGGGTTGGACGTTCCGAGGTTCGTCAGCGGCTGGACGTTGCCGGTCTGGATGTCGTCGAAGCGGCAGTCGCGGTTGCCCGAGCCGCCGTGGCCGGTCTGCGCGAACCAGTCGAGACCATAGACCACCACGGACTGGTCGACGAGCGTGCGCACCGAAGTCGTGCCGTCGGAGCAGGTCGTGTGGTTGTGCTTGTCGCCGGTCAGGTAGGCGCCCTGCGCCTCGAGACGGTCGGCGTAGGCCTGCGCCTGCTGCGCGATGGCGGGCGCTGCGCCCATGGCGAGCACGCTCGCGCCGCACAGCAGCGCGGCTATGGAAGTCTTGGTCTCGATGGCCATTCGGCACTCCCTCGAAGAAATGGTCATGGGCCGGCTCCCGCCGCTCCTTGAGAAAGTGTTAACCATTCACTGCAACGGAAAATCGCCAGTCGCGCGAAACTTGAATGTCAGTTTTGTGAAGCCGTCGGCATGCGCGCTGTCACGCTTCGGGGAGACGCCCGCAGCGCGCGCCGGGAGGGGCCCGGCGACGCGCTGTCATCGAAAATTCTTTTCCCGCCGCGGCGCGGCTCGGCTAGAGGCGCGGCATGAAACCGAGCATCACCCGTATCGGCGACGTCGCGCGCCGCGTCATGCGCGACCCGCTCGCCCAGTTCCTCGCCATCGGCCTGGCGCTCTTCGCCGTCGACAGGCTGACGCAGGCGGAGGCGGCGGACCCGCGCCTCATCGTCGTCGACGCGCCGGCTTACGGCGAGCTCGTCGACATCTTCGCCGAAGTTCAGGGGCGGGCGCCGACGCCCGACGAGATGGAGCCTCTCGTCGAGCGCTGGATCATGAACGAGACCCTGTACCGCGAGGCGCGCGCCCTCGGCCTCGATGAAGGCGACGAGATGGTGCGCGAGCGCATCATGCAGAAGCTGCGCGTGCTGATGCACACGGCGGTGACGGTCGAGGACCCTGACGAGGCGACCCTGCGCGCCTGGTACGCGGCCAATCGCGACCGCTACGCGCTGCCCGAGCTGATCAGCTTCCGCCTCGCGCGCCTCGACGGAGACGAGGAGCAGGCGCGGGCCCTCGCCGCCCGGCTCAACGAGGCCCTCGCGGGCGACGCGCCCCTCGCCCCCGGCGAGGCCCGCGTCTTCCCGTTCCCCGAACGGCCGCGGGCGGCGCTGGAGCAGGTCTTCGGCGCGGCGTTCGTGCAGGCCGTGACCGAGCTGCCGGTCGGCGTATGGACCCCCGCGCCGACCGAAGCGGGATGGCAGGTCGCGCTGTTCGAGGAGCGGACAGCGCCCGTCGTCACCGAGTTCGAGGACGTCGCCGGCTCGGTCGAGGCCGACTGGCGCGAGGAGAGCTACCGCCGCCGGGCGCGCCAGTCCATCGAGGCGCTGATGGCGAGCTACCGGGTGTCGCGGCGGCCCTACGACCCCGAGGCCTTCGCCGATCGCGCGCAGATGGCCTCCTCCTCCGACGCCAACGCGGCCTCCAACCCATGAGCGGCGCCGTCGCCGCCGCGCGGCGGATCGCGCGCGTCGCCTTCGCCGCGATGGCGCTGCTCGTCGGCGCGCCGGCGGCGGAGGCGCACCAGGCCTCGATGTCGGTCCTGACCGTCACGGAGATGCAGCCGGGCCGCTACGCCGCGCGGTGGGACAACCGCCCCAGCGAGACCGGAGACGCCGACGGCGTGACGGTGGAGCCGATCTGGCCCGACCACTGCGCCGCCGACGGCCCGATGCTCGACTGCGGCGCCGAGGGGCTCGCCGGCGACGTCGGCTTCACCGGGCTCGGCGTCGCGCAGTCGGCGGCGATGATCCGCATCCGCGCCCTCGACGGCGGCGAGCAGGTGCTGATGCTGACGCCGAGCGACCCCGTCGCGCGCGCCAGGCCGAATTTCGACGCGACAAGCTGGTCCGGCCGCGCGGAGCTCGGCGGAGCCTATGTCAGCCTCGGCGTCGAGCACATCCTGATCGGCGTGGACCACCTGCTGTTCGTGCTGGGCCTGATGTGGATCTCCGGCGCCGGCTGGGGCCTCGTCCGCACCATCACCGCCTTCACGATGGCGCACAGCGTCACCCTCGCGGCGGTCTCCTTCGGCTGGATCGGCGTGCCGGAGGCGTTCGTCAACGCCATGATCGCCCTCTCCATCGTGTTCATCGGGGTCGAGATCCTGAAGGCCGACCGCGGCGAGACGAGCTTCACCCTGCGCAACCCGTGGCTCGCGGCGTTCGGCTTCGGGCTGCTGCACGGCTTCGGCTTCGCCAACGCGCTCATGGAGCTGGGATTGCCCGACGGCGCGGCGCTGCTGGCGCTGCTCGCCTTCAACGTCGGCGTCGAGATCGGCCAGCTCGTCTTCGTGCTGCTGGCGCTGGGGCTGGCGGCGGCGTGGCGCTACATGACCGCGCCGACGCCGCGCCGCAGCGCGCCGCCGGCCGCCTATCTCGTCGGGTCCGTCGCGGCCTTCTGGTTCGTCGAGCGCGCCGCCGCGCTGCTCACCGCCTGACACTCGCCAAGGAAAGAACGCGACATGCCCATGCCCGCCGCCCTCGCCGCCCTGCTCGCCGCCGCCCTGCTGCCCGCCGCCGCCGCAGCCCATGAGGAGGTCGGCGTGGCGGGGGGCTTCATCGACGGGGCGCTGCATCCGCTCATGGGGCTCGACCACCTCGCGGCGATGGTCGCGGTGGGCCTCTGGGGCGCGCAGCTCGGGCGGCCCCTCGTCACGGCGCTGCCGATAGCGTTCCCCATGATGATGGCCGTGGGCGCGCTCGCGGCGGTGATGGGCTGGCCGGCGCCGGGCATCGAGATCGGCATCGGCGCCTCCGCCCTCGGCCTCGGCCTCTTCATCCTGCTCGGCTGGCGGGCCCCGGTCTGGGCCGCGGTGGCGCTCGTCGGCGTCTTCGCGGTGTTCCACGGCAGCGCCCACGGCGAGGAGATGCCCTCGGCGGTCAACCCGCTCGCCTATGGCGTGGGCTTCGTGCTCGCCACCGGCCTCCTGCACGCCGCCGGCATCCTGATCGGCGAG
>CAYGUQ010000332.1:0-5339 GCA_964352995.1 uncultured Rhodobacterales bacterium | reverse complement strand
CGCCGACGATGTTCTTGCCGATGTCGTGGACGTCGCCCTTGACGGTGGCCATCAGCACCTTGCCGGCGGTCTGGCGGCCCTCGCCGCCGGAGAGGCGCTTCTCCTCCTCCATGAAGGGAAGCAGCACGGCGACGGCCTGCTTCATCACGCGGGCGGACTTCACCACCTGCGGCAGGAACATCTTGCCGGCGCCGAAAAGGTCTCCCACCACGTTCATGCCGGCCATCAGCGGGCCTTCGATGACGTGCAGCGGGCGCTCGGCCTGCTGGCGCGCCTCCTCGGTGTCGGCGTCGATGAATTCCGTGATGCCGTTGACGAGCGCGTGCTCCAGCCGCTTCTCGATCGGCCATTCGCGCCAGGCGAGGTCGCGCTCGCGCGCCTCCTTGCCCGCGGCGCCGCGATAGCGCTCGGCGATGTCGAGCAGGCGCTCGGTCGCCGTGCCCTCGCCCGCCGGCTTGCGGTTCAGCACCACGTCCTCGCAGGCCTCGCGCAGATCGGCGTCGATGCTCTCGTAGACCGCGAGCTGGCCGGCGTTGACGATGCCCATGTCCATGCCGGCCTTGATGGCGTGGTAGAGGAACACCGAGTGCATCGCCTCGCGCACCGGCTCGTTGCCGCGGAACGAGAACGAGAGGTTCGAGACGCCGCCGGAGATGTGGACATGCGGGCAGTCCGTCGTGATGCGGCGGGCGGCGCCGATGAAGTCCGCCCCGTAGTTGTCGTGCTCCTCGATGCCCGTCGCGACGGCGAAGACGTTGGGGTCGAAGATGATGTCCTCGGGCGGGAAGCCGACCTCCTCGGTCAGCAGCCGGTAGGCGCGCGAGCAGATCTCGACCTTGCGGTCCTCGGTGTCGGCCTGGCCCTGCTCGTCGAAGGCCATCACGACGACGGCGGCGCCATAGGCCCGGCAGAGCCGCGCCTGTTCGAGGAACTGCGCCTCGCCCTCCTTCATCGAGATGGAGTTCACCACCGACTTGCCCTGAACGCATTTCAGGCCGGCCTCGATGATCTCCCACTTCGAGCTGTCGATCATGATCGGCACGCGGGCGATGTCGGGCTCGGCGGCGATCAGGTTGAGGAACTCCACCATCGCCTGCTTGGAGTCGATCAGGCCCTCGTCCATGTTGACGTCGATGACCTGGGCGCCGTTCTCCACCTGGTCGCGCGCGACGTCGAGCGCGGCGGCGTAGTCGGCGTTGGTGATCAGCTTGCGGAACTTGGCCGAGCCGGTGACGTTTGTGCGCTCGCCGACGTTCACGAAGGGGATGTCCTTCGTCAGCGTGAAGGGCTCCAGCCCCGACAGGCGCATGTGGCGCTCGATCTGCGGGATGGCGCGGGGCGGATGCTTCGCCACGGCGTCGGCGATGGCCTTGATGTGCGCCGGCGTCGAGCCGCAGCAGCCGCCGACGATGTTGACGATGCCTTCCTTTGCGAAACCCTCGATCTGGGCGGCCATCGCCTCGGGGCTCTCGTCGTACTCGCCCATTTCGTTGGGCAGGCCGGCGTTGGGGTAGGCGCTGACGAAGGTGTCGGCGACGCCGGAGATCTCCGCGAGATGCGCGCGCATCGCCGCCGCGCCGAGCGCGCAGTTGAGGCCCACCGCGAAGGGCTGGGAATGGCGCACGGAATGCCAGAAGGCCGTCGGCGTCTGCCCGGAAAGCGTGCGGCCCGAAAGGTCGGTGATGGTGCCGGAGATCATCACCGGCAGGCGCAGGCCGCGCTCGTGGAACGCCTCCTCGCAGGCGAAGATCGCCGCCTTGGCGTTCAGCGTGTCGAAGATGGTCTCGATGAGGATGAGGTCGGCCCCGCCCTCCATCAGCCCGCGCACCTGCTGGCCGTAGGCGATGCGCAAATCGTCGAAGCTGACGGCGCGGAAGCCCGGATTGTTCACGTCCGGCGAGATCGACGCGGTGCGGTTGGTCGGGCCGAGGGCGCCGGCGACGAAGCGGCGGCGCCCGTCCTCGGCGGTCGCGCGGTCAAGCGCGCGGCGCACGAGCCGCGCGCCCTGCACGTTCAGCTCGTGGACCGCGCCCTGCAGGCCGTAGTCGGCCTGCGCGATGGTGGTGGAGGAAAACGTGTTGGTCTCGACGATGTCGGCGCCGGCCCTGGCGTACTGGTAGTGGATGTCCTCTATGGCGTCCGGCTGCGTGAGGATCAGCAGGTCGTTGTTGCCCTGCTGCGGGTGCTCCACGCCATGCAGCGCATGGCAGGCGCAGCCGCCGCCATGGCCGTGGAACGCCTCCTCGCCGAAGCCGAGGCCCTGGATCGCGGTGCCCATGGCGCCGTCGAGAATGAGGATTCGCTCGCGCGCCGCCGCTTCAAGCGCGCCGAAAACCTCGGATTTCACGATCTTGGCCATGCCGCCCTCCAGTCAATCCGTCGCACCACGCCGCTCCCTTATCAGCGATCCAGCTTGACGTGAAATGACTGTATCCCCCCCAGACATGACTCCGTGTCATGCGACGGGACGCGGCTTCCGGGCCTGAAGCGCCCCGGACGACGGCAGTCCGCCGCGAGAGACGCGTTTCCAGCGGCGGCGGTTCGTCGTATAGGGATGGCAGACGCGGCGCGGCCTTGCGCGCGACGCCCCCCACGGCCACCTGCGAGCTCATGACCCAGACCTTCGCCGCCCTCGCCGCCAGCCTCGCGCTCACCCTCGCGCTCCCCAGCCTCGCCTCCGCAGGACCGGCCGAGGACGCGCGCGATCTCGCCCGCATCTCGAACTACCTCAACGCCACCGAGACGCTCGAAGGAAACTTCGTGCAGGTCGACCCCGGCGGCGTCGTCTCGGAGGGCGACTTCTTCATGCGCCGGCCGGGCCGCCTGCGCTTCGAGTACGACCCGCCGAACCCGACGCTCGTGATCGCGGACGGCTTCTGGGTGGCGGTGGTCGACGCGCGCGACGGCGTGGCCGACCGGGTGCCGCTCTCGGAGACGCCGCTCTACCTCCTGCTGAAGGAAAACGTCGACCTGCGCCGCGAGGGCGCCGTCACCCGCATCGAGCGCGGCGACAACCAGCTCGCGGTGACCGCCGGCGACCCGTCGGGCGAGGTCCAGGGCGACATCACCATGGTGTTCTCCAACAATCCGCTGGAGCTGCGCCAGTGGATCGTGACCGACGCCGAGGGCAAGGCCACCACCGTCGCGCTGCGCGACATGCGCGCGAACGTGCGCATCGAACCCTCCCAGTTCGTGATCGAGAATGCCCCCAGAGACAACTGACCCGCAGGCGACGCGCCGCACCGCTCGAGACGACGCCTCCCCCGCCGCGCGCGCGCGGCGTCACACCGAGGTCGACGGGCTGTCCCGGCCGGCCGAGGCCGGAAACGGGACCGTGGCGGAGATGGCGGAATGGCTGCGGTCGCGCCGCGTCACCGAGGTCGAGTGCCTCGTGGCGGACATGTCGGGCGTCGCGCGCGGCAAGATCCTGCCGACCGAGAAGTTCCTGACGTCCGCCGGCGAAAGCGGCCTGCGCCTGCCCGACAGCGTGTTCGCGCAGACCGTCACCGGCGATTTCGTCGACAGCGAGGTGATCGACTACACCGAGCCCGACCTCATACTCCACCCCGACCCCGACACCCTGCGCCTCGTGCCGTGGTACGACGAGCCGACGGCGCAGGTGATCTGCGACGCGCGCCACCGCGCCGGCGAGCCCTGCGTCATGGCTCCGCGGGAGGTGCTGCGCCGGGTGCTGGCGCTCTACGCCGAGCGCGGCTGGAAGCCCGTCGTCGCGCCGGAGCTGGAGTTCTACCTCTGCAAGCGCAACCTCGACCCCGACTATCCGCTCGAAGCCCCTGTCGGAAAGTCCGGCCGGGCGGAGACCGGGCGCCAGTCCTACGGGATCGACGCGGTCAACGAGTTCGATCCGGTCTTCGAGGACATGTACGACTGGTGCGAGGCGCAGGGGCTCGACGTCGATACGCTCATCCACGAGGGCGGCGCCGCGCAGGTGGAGATCAACTTCGACCATGGCGACGCGCTGTCGCTGGCCGACCAGGTGTTCATCTTCAAGCGCACGGTCCGGCAGGCGGCGCTGAAGCATGGCATCTACGCCACCTTCATGGCCAAGCCGCACCAGAACGAGCCGGGCTCGGCCATGCACATCCATCAGAGCGTGGTGAGCGTGGACAGCGGCGAGAACCTGTTCTCGGACGCCGACGGCCGCGACACGCCGCTCTTTCTCAGCCACATCGCCGGGCTGCAGAAGTATCTGCACGAGGCGATGGCGCTGATCGGCCCGAACGTGAACAGCTACCGCCGGCTGGTGAAGGATTTCGCGGCGCCCATCAACACCCATTGGGGCCTTGAGAATCGCACCGTGGGCCTGCGCGTGCCCGCCTCTCGGCCGCACGCCCGGCGCATCGAGAACCGCATCCCCGGCGCCGACGCCAACTCCTACCTCGCCATCGCCACCTCGCTGATCTGCGGCTGGCTCGGCATGGAGGAAAAGCTGGAGCCAACCGCGCCGCTGCAGAAGAGCGCCTACGTGATGAAGAGCCAGCGGCTGCCGCGCCACCTGCTCGACGCGCTCTACAACCTCCGCCGCTCAAGCGCGCTGCGCGAGGCGCTGGGCGACGACTTCGTCACGATGTTTCTCGAGGTGAAGGCGGCCGAGCATGACGCCTATCAGCAGGTGATCTCCGCCTGGGAGCGCGAGCACCTGCTCCTCAACGTCTGACCTCGCCCCGACCGGCCGCGCCCCGACGACTGCGGGGCGCGACCTCGCGAGCCGATGAGGCTCAGGCAGCGCGCGCGCGACCTGCGCCGAGAGCGGCCATCGCGCCGACGCCTGCGATCAGCAGCCATCCCGCCGCCGGCAGCGGCACGGGGGCGGGCGCGCCGGTCAGGTCGAACTGGTCGATGAAGCGGTCGGCCAGCACGGCGTGCACGGCGGAGGTCTTGTGGGCGCCGTCAAAGTTGATGAGCGTCGAGCAGTCCGCCTTCTGCGGCGCGGTCGGCGGATCGCAGTAGTCCCCCGGCGCGTCGCTGTAGGCGTCGAAGCCGTTGCTCCCCGAGCCTGCGATGATGTCCCGGATCAGGGCGTAGTCGTCGAACAGCAGAAGGTTGGCCGCGAGCGTCAGGTCGAGCTCCGCGACCATGGCGACGATCGCCGCGTTGAGCTGGCGGCCGGCGGCGTCGTTGCGCGCGTCCGGGTCGGCCTCGTCAGCCGGCGTCGCGGCGTCGGAGAGAACCGGCCGGGGCGTGCGCGTCGCCACCACGATGTTCTTCGCTCCGAGATCGGAGAGCCGCCTGACGGCCGTGCGCAGCATCGCCTCCGCGCTCGCGACCGCCGCGTCGACCGCGCTCAGGTCGTACAAGTCGGCGAAGAACACCTCGAA
>CAYGUQ010000331.1:0-5349 GCA_964352995.1 uncultured Rhodobacterales bacterium | reverse complement strand
CGCGGCGGCCTTCGGCGACGCCGGGGCCGACACGCTGGGCCACATCGCCGAGGCCTGCTCCGTGGGCCGCGGCGACCGCGACGGCCTGCGCGCCGGCCCCCTGCGCCTGCCGAACCTCGACCGGCTGGGCCTCGGCGCCGCCGCGAGGCTCGCCGCGGGCCGCGCGCCGCCGGGCCTGACCGGCGACGCCCCGGCCGCCTGCTTCGGCGCCGGGATGGAGAGCTCGCGCGGCAAGGACACGCCCTCGGGCCACTGGGAGCTGGCGGGCGCGCCGGTCGACTTCGACTGGGGCTATTTCCCGCAGACGGTTCCCTGCTTCCCGCCGGAGCTCGTGGCCGCGCTCTGCGCCGAATGCGGGCTGCCGGGGATCCTCGGCGACCGCCACGCCTCGGGCACCGAGATCATGGCGGCGCTCGGGGCCGAGCACGTCGAGACGGGAATGCCGATCTGCTACACCTCCGTCGACAGCGTGTTCCAGATCGCCGCCCATGAGGAGGCGTTCGGCCTCGCGCGGCTCTACGCCATATGCGAGGCGGCGCGGCGGCTCGTGGACACGCTGAACATCGGCCGGGTTATCGCCCGCCCCTTCACCGGCGCGCCGGGCGCCTTCCGCCGCACCGCCAACCGGCGCGACTACGCCATCCCCCCGCATCTGCCGACGCTCTGCGACCGAGCGGTCGCGGCGGGGCGCGAGGTGATCGGCGTCGGCAAGATCGGCGACATCTTCGCCCATCGCGGCGTGAGCGAGACGCGCAAGGGACCCGACGATGCCGCCCTCGTCGAGCGGCTGATCACGGCGCTGGCCGAGGGGCCCGAGCGCGCGCCGGACGGCGCGCTGGTCTTCGCCAACCTCGTGGAGTTCGACAGCCTCTACGGCCACCGCCGCGACGTTCCGGGCTACGCCGCCGCGCTGGAGCGGTTCGACGCCGCCCTGCCCCGCATCGAGGCGGCGCTCGCGCCGGGCGATCTGTTGATCCTGACCGCCGACCATGGCAACGATCCGACATGGGCGGGGACGGACCACACCCGCGAGATGGTCCCGATCCTCTGCGCCGGGCCGGGCCTCGCGCCCCGCGCGCTGGGCCGGCGCCGTTTCGCCGACGTGGGCGAGACGGCGGCCGCGGCGCTCGGCCTCGCCCGCGGCGAGCATGGGGAGAGCTTTCTGTGACCAGCGATGCGCCAGCCGCGCCGCGCTTCCGCTACCCCGCAGACGGGCGGCTGGACGCGACGATGATCGAGGCCTGGACGCGCGACGGATTCCTCGTGCTGGAGGAGTTCGCGACGCCCGAGACCTGCGCCATGCTCCGCGCCCGCGTGGGCGAGCTCGTGGACGCCTTCGACCCCGACGAGAACAAGGTGCCGTTCTCGCCCCGCGCGCAGGCCCACGCCGCCAAGGAGTACTTTCGCGAGAGCGGCGACAAGATCCGCTTCTTCGTGGAGGAGGGCGCGGTGGCCGAGGACGGCGGCCTCAACCGCCCCAAGGCCCATGCGATCAATAAGATCGGCCACGCCCTGCACGACCTCGACCCGGTGTTCAGCGCCTTCAGCCGCGACCCGCGCCTCGCCGAGACCGCCGCGGACATCGGTTTCGCCGACCCGCTGCTCGCGCAGTCCATGGTGATCTGCAAGCAGGCGGAGATCGGCGGCGAAGTCGACCTGCACCAGGACGCGACCTTCCTGCACACCGAGCCGGTGTCGGTGGTGGGTTTCTGGGTGGCGCTCGAGGCGGCTGACCGGGAGAACGGCTGCCTCTTCGCCGTGCCGGGCGGCCACCGCGACGGCCTGCGCCGGCGCTTCCACTACGAGGGCGACCTGCTGGTGATGGACGAGTTCGACGACCCGCCCTGGGCCGACGACGACGCCGTGCCGCTGGAGGCGCCCAAGGGCGCGCTGGTGCTGCTGCACGGCCTCGTCCCGCACCGCTCGGGGCCGAACCTCTCGGCGCGCTCGCGTCTGGCCTATGCGCTGCACGTGATCGACCGCACGGCGCGCTGGTCGCCCGACAACTGGCTCAGGCGCGCGCCGGGGGCCCCTTTCCGCGGCTTCGATGGCTGACGCAGGGGCCCCTGTCGCGTGGACCGCCGCGCCGAAGATCGAGCTGCATCTTCATCTGGAGGGCGCGGCGCCGCCGGCGCTGACGCGGGCGCGGATGGCGCGGGCCGGGCGCGCGGCTGCGGCGCTCGAAGACGGCGACGGCTACGCCTGGGACGACTTCAGCGCCTTTCTCGCCGCCTATGACCGCGTCGCCGGGCTCTACGCCGCGCCCGAGGGCGCGCGGGCGCTCGCCGAGGCCGTCCTGACCGAATGCGCCGCCCATGGCGTGATCTACGCCGAGCTGATCATGGCGCCGCTCGACGCCGGCGCCGCGGCCGGGCCTGACGCCGGCGCCTGGGCCGAGCGGCTCGCCGCAGTCGAGGAGGGCGCCGACGCCGCCGAGGCCGCCTGCGGCGTCGTCTGCCGCCTGCTGCCCCATGTCGTGCGCGGCTACGGCCCCGAGGCCTGCGAACGGACGGCGCGCGTGCTGGCGGAGACGCGCACGCCCCGCGTCGTCGGCTTCGGCATGGCGGGCGACGAGCGCGTCGGCCGGCCAGCGGATTTTTCGCGCGCCTTCGCCGTCGCGCGCGCGGCCGGTCTCAGGCTCACCGCGCATGCCGGGGAGTTCGGCGGCCCGGAGAGCGTGCGCGGCGCGGTTCAGGATCTGGGCGTCGACCGCGTCGCCCATGGCGTGCGGGCGATCGAGGACGCCTCGCTCGTCGCGCTGCTGGCCGAGCGCCGCACGCCGCTCGACGTCTGCCCCGGCTCCAACGTGGCGCTGGGGGTCTATCCCGGCTGGGCGGAGCACCCCGCCCCCGCCCTGCGCGCCGCCGGCTGCGTCGTGACGCTCTCCACGGACGACCCGCCCTTCTTCCGCACCACGATGAGCCGCGAATACGCCGAGGCCGCCGAGGCCTGGGGATGGGACGCCGCGGATTTCGCCGCCATCGCGCGCGACAGCCTCGACGCAGCCTTTTGCGACGCCGAGACCCGCGCCCGCCTCGCCGAGCGCCTGAAGGCCTGAACGGCGCCTCAGACCGGCCAGGCCTCCGGCGCGCGCGCCTCCCGTTCCAGCCACGCCGCAAAGGCGGCGACGCCGGGCCGCATGGCGCCGGGCCGCCGCACGACGTGATAGCCCGTCTCGGCCGCGTCGTCGCCGTCGGCGTCGAAGAGCGGGGTCAGCCGGCCGGCGGCGATGTCCTCGGCGACCCAGACCCGCGCCGTCATGCCGACGCCATGCCCGGCCCGAAGCGCCTGCAGCGCGATGAAGCCCGGCGCATGCAGGATGTCGCGCTTCTCCGGCGGGATCGTCACGCCGCGGGCGGAGAGCCAGACGCGCCACTCGTGCGAGCCGGCCTCCTGGATCCACGGCATCTCCAGAAGCTGCTCGGGCGCGGCGATCTCGCGGCCGGCCAGCAGCGAGGGCGCGGCGACGACGACCACGGCGCTGCGCACCAGCGGCGTCGCCTCCAGCCCCGGCCAGCTGCCCGACCCGAAGCGGATGGCGACGTCGTCCTCGCTGCGGGCGAGGTCGACGACGGCGCTGGTGGGGTTCAGCACCAGCTCCACCTCCGGGTGCGCCAGCGCGAAGCCGCCGATGCGCGGGGCGAGCCACGCCGCGGCGAAGCTCGGCGTCAGCGTCACGCGCACGGGCCGGGCGGCGGCGTCGCGCGCCAGCTCCGCAAGCGCCGCGCGCATCGTCTCCAACCCGGCGCCGAGCCCCTCCGCCAGCGCGCGCCCCTCCGGCGAGGGCCGCACCGCGCGCCCGTCGCGCCGCATCAGCGCCACGCCGAGCCGTTCCTCCAGCGCGCGCACCTGCTGGGCGACGGCGGCGTGGGTGACGTTCAGCTCCCGCCCCGCAGCGCTGTAGCCGCCGAGCCGCGCGGCGGCCTCGAAGGCGCGCAGCATCGACAGCGGCGGCAGGCGCGACCATTCCATCTGTAACCCTGTCTTACAGAATGCGAGAAACGCTGACTCGCTTCGGCGCCATCGTGCGCCGATAACAGTCTCACATCAAACGCCGATACAGGAGGCTGCAATGCTGGGGATCTGGGCCGATACTTTCATGACCGCCACCATGACCGACGACCGCGCCGCCCGCCGGGCCGCCGATGACGCGCCGGCGCCGCGCGTGGAGCGGCGCTGGCGGGCAGGCGGGCTGCTGCGCGAGTCCGAGCGCGGCCTCGCGGCCGCCTCAGCGCTGTTCGGCCGGGAAGGCCGCTGACGCGACGAGCGGCGCCGGCGTCGCAAGCGGCCTGTCGGCGAGCTTCATGACGACGAGCGCCGAGACGAGGATGAAGGTGAGGCCGTTGGCCAGTGCCAGCGGCGCCGCCCCGGCGGCCACCGCATAGACCAGCCAGAGCGCGTTGCCGCCCGACTGCGCCAGCAGCATGGTGAGCGACAGGTCCCGCGCCGATCGGCTGCGCCATGTGCGCCAGACCTGCGGCGCGAAGGCCGCGGTGGTGAGCGCCGCGGCGAAATAGCCGAGAGTGTCGATGTCGATGGCGGTCACGGACGGTGCTCCCCGGCGGGCGATGACGCGATGCAACATAGCATCGGCGCGCCCGCCGAGAAGCGCCATCGGCGCCGCGCCAGCCTTGCGCCCCGCGCAGGCCGCCACCGTGCGCCGCGAAGATCACCGCTCGGTGAACTTCACCTCGATGCGGCGGTTGCGGGCGTAGTCGGCCTCGTCGTCGCCCTCCGCGACGGGGCGCGTCTCGCCGAAGCCCGCCGGCAGCACGCGGTCCGCCGGCAGCCCCTCCTCGTCGATGAGATACTGCGCGACGGAGAGCGCGCGCTCCATGCTCAGCCTCAGGTTGGCGTCGGCGGGGCCGCGGGCGTCGGTGTGGCCGTCGATGCGCAGCACCCAGTCGATGCCCTCGGGTATCTCCGGGCGCACCTCCCGGATCGCGCCGGCGAGACCGACGAGGTTCGCCCTGCCCGCCGGCCCCAGCTCCGCCGCGCCGAGGAGACGCTCACCAAGCTGGCCGCCGCCGAAGCCGCGCGGCGCGACCTCGACCTCAACCTCGACCAGACCGCCGATGCGCTGGAGCGCGAGCGCGCCCTGCTCGCGGTGGCGCGGGCGACGCTGGACGAGACCCAGGGCCGCGCCGGCCGGCAGGCGACCGAACTCGCCGCGCTCAACGCCCAGACCCGCGAGCTGCGCCGCCAGATCGCCGCGCTCCAGCAGACGCTCTCGGCGGCGGAGGCGGCCGACGAGGACGACGCGGTGGAGATCGCCAGTCTCGGCCGCCAGCTCAACGCCGCGCTCGCGCGCGACGCCGCGGCCCAGCCGCGCGAGGCGGAGGCGCAGCG
>CAYGUQ010000330.1:0-5350 GCA_964352995.1 uncultured Rhodobacterales bacterium | reverse complement strand
AATGGCGCGCCCGAAAGGATTCGAACCTCTGACCCCCAGATTCGTAGTCTGGTGCTCTATCCAGCTGAGCTACGGGCGCGTTGGGAGCGGGTGTTACCGGGGTGTCGCGGGCTTGGCAAGAGGGGCCGCCGCCGCCAGCGGAGGCGGCGGCGGCCCCGCTTCGCTCAGAGCGTCAGAACGGTCGCGCCGGTCGTCTTGCGGGCCTCTAGCGCGCGGTGCGCGTCGGCGACCCGCTCCAGCGGGAAGCGCTGCTCGACGGGGATGCGGACCTTGCCGGAGCCGACCATCTCGAACAGGTCGTCGGCCATCGCCTGCGTGCGCTCGCGCGTCGCGATATGTGTGAAGAGCGTCGGCCGCGTGAGGTAGAGCGACCCCTTGGCGGCGAGCGTGCCCACCTCCACCGGCGGCGCCTTGCCCGAGGCGTTGCCGAAGCTGATCATCAGGCCGAAGGGCGTCAGGCAGTCGAGCGAGCCCTCCCAGGTGCTGCGGCCGACGGAATCCATCACGACCGGAACGCCCCCTCCGGAAAGCCGCCTGACCTCGGCCGGCCAGTCCTCCCGCGCGTAGTTGACGCAATGGGCCGCGCCGTGCTCGACGGCGAGCGCGCATTTCTCGTCCGACCCCGCCGTGCCGATCAGCGTGACGCCCATCGCCCGCGCCCACTGGCAGGCGATGAGGCCGACGCCCCCCGCCGCGGCGTGAAACAGCACCGTATCGCCGGCCTTGAGCTTCGCGGTGCTGCGGAACAGGTACTGCGCCGTCAGCCCCTTGAGCATCATCGCCGCGCCGGTCTCCATCGCGATGCCGTCCGGCAGGCGCACGACCTGCGCGGCGGGCATGACCCGCGCGTCGCAGTAGCTGCCGGGCGGGTTGGCGGCGTAGGCGGCGCGATCTCCCGGCTTGAGGTGCGCGACGCCCTCGCCCACGGCCTCGACGACGCCGGCGGCCTCCATGCCCATCGCCGCCGGCAGCGGGAGCGGATAGAGGCCGGTGCGCTGATAGACGTCGATGAAGTTGAGCCCCACAACCTCGTGGCGGATGCGGATCTCGCCGGCGCCGGGCTCGCCGACCTCCGCCTCGACCAGCTTGAGCGCCTCGGGCCCGCCGAACGCCTCAACCACAACCCTTCGCGCCATGACCTGTCCCCCTCGTCGCTTCAGTCGCGCGGAGTGAAGGCGATCGCGTCGCGCGGCGCAATCCGTCACGGGCGCCTTTTCGCGCCCCGGACGACGGCGCTCCCGTCGAGGCGCGGGGCCGGCGCCGCGCTCACTCGGCCGGTTCGGCGCCTTTGCGGCCACGCCGCCGGTCGAGCACGCCCGCGCCCGCGTCGTCCGGCGCCGTGAGGAAGGCGAGCGCGGAGGCCGCCGCCACGACCCCGACGACCGCGAAGGCGAGGCCGAAATCCGCCGGCGCGAGCGCGTCCCCGGCGCCGTGGCTGAACTCCAGAATCAAGGCGGCCCCCGCCACGCCCGCCGCCAGCGACATCTGCTGCGCCGCGCCCATCAGCGCCGTGGCGTCGCCCGTCCGCGCCGCCGGCACCTCGGCGTAGGCCAGCGCGTTGACGGCGGTGAAGAACAGCGAACGGAAGAAGCCGCCGACCAGCAGCAGCGCGAGCAGCGCGACGAGCGGCGTCTCCGGCCGCCAGAAGCCGATCGGCGCGATCAGCAGCCCCCCGGCGAGCGCGGTGATGACGAGCGCGGCCTTGAAGCCGAGCGCGTTCAGGATCGGCCTCGCGAGCAGCTTCATCGCCATGGCGCCGCCGATGGAGACGCAGGTGATCAGCCCGCTCTCGAAGGCCGAGTAGCCGAACCCGAGCTGGAGCATCAGCGGCGTCAGGAACGGCACCGCGCCGATGCCGACGCGAAACAGCGTCCCCCCGGTCATCGCCGCGCGGAACGCCGGGATCGCCAGCAGATCGAGCCGCAGCAGCGGGTCGGGGCGCGACCGCGCATGGCGCAGATAGGCCCATCCCGACAGCGCGCCGAAGGCCGTCAGCCCCGCGCCCCACGCCCAGTGCACCCCCGGCAGCGTCACGATCGAACAGCCGAAGACGACGCCGGCGCAGCCGAGCCCGGAGAGCAGGAACCCGCGCATGTCGAGCCGCGTCTCCGGCATCGGCGCGATCAGCGGCACATGCCGCCCCGCCAGCCACACGCCGACGGCCCCGATGGGGAGGTTGATGAGGAAGATCCACCGCCAGTCGGCGTAGGTCGCGAAGGCGCCGCCGAGCGGCGGCCCGACCAGCGGCGCGACCAGCGCCGGCAGGGAGAACCACGCCATCGCCGACACGAGCTCCGCCTTCGGCGTGCCGCGCACGAGCAGCAGCCGGCCCACCGGCGTCATCATCGCCCCGCCCGCGCCTTGCAGGAACCGCGCCGCCACGAACCCCTCCAGCGACTGCGCAAGCGCGCAGGCGAGCGAGCCGAGCATGAAGACGAGGATCGCGAGCTGGAACACCTTCCGCGGCCCGCACCGGTCGGCGATGCGCCCCGAGACGGGGATGAAGACGCCGAGCGCGACGTAGTAGCTCGTCAGCGCAAGCTTCAACGTGATCGGGCTCGCGCCGATGTCGGCCGCGATGACGGGCAGCGCGGTGGCGATGACCGTGGCGTCCATGTTCTCCATGAACAGCGCGACGGCGAGGACGATCGGCAGGATGCGCAGGGCGGCGCTCCGGGCTGGTGCGGGCGAAGCGTCACTATAGCGCCCCGCCGGCCGGGCGCACCTCCGCCCGGCGCATGGCTCCCTTGCGCTGAGCGGCCGCGCCGGGACCGGACATCGGGGCGGCGCGGCACTTTGCGGCACGGGACAACCGCGTCAGGATTTGCGAACAATGCCGCCGGTTGCGCCGAGGCGCCGCCGCACGGCCGCCGGGCAGGTCGCGCATTTGATGGACGGAGCGGAACATGACCTCGGACACATTCTACTATCCGTCCGCCGGCGAAGACGGCTATTTCAACAAGCTGCGTGAGATTACCGACAGATATCCCCACGAGGTCCGCCACTATCTCGATCTGTTTCCGGTGTACGCGAGCCGGCGGTCGTTCATCCGCCAGCTTGCGCATTACGAGCTGTTCAAGCTGACGGTCGACCTTCCGGGCCACTATGCGGATTTCGGCGTCTACTACGGCAAGTCATTCTTTTCGTGGCACAAGTTCATCGAGACCTTCACGCCGACCGCCACCCACAAGAAGGTCTTCGGCTTCGACAGCTTCGACGGCTTTCCCGCGCTCGCCGAAGCCGACGGCGACGTGGACCACAGCATCCAGAAGGATGTCGGCGGGCTGAACTCCGGCAGCTTCCTCGAAGAGTTCCAGGCCCTGCTGGCGTTGCAGAACGGCGACGGCGTGATCCCGAGCAACCGCGGCGCCATCGTCAAGGGCGACATCTGCGAGACCCTGCCCGCCTGGACGAAGCAGAACCCCGAGGCGCGGTTCTGCCTGCTCAACCTCGACGTCGACATCTACGCGCCGACGCGGGTGATTCTGGAGGAATGCTGGGACCGGCTGGTGCCCGGCGGCGTTCTGGTGCTCGACGAATACGCCACGAGCAAATGGCCGGGAGAGACCGTCGCGTGGGACGAGTTCGCCCGCGAGCGCGGGATCGACAAGCCGCTGACCCGCTTTCCCTGGGCCAACGCCCCAGGCGGTTGGCTGGTGAAATAGCGCCCGCGCAGAGACCGGCCCCGCCGTCGGGGCCCGGCGGAGACAAGAACCGAAAACCGCGCCGTCTCCACCATGGAGACCGCGCGGCGCGTCGTTCGCCATGCTGCGGAAAACCCCGCGATGGCATCCCCTAGGGGACTCGAACCCCTGTTCCCACCGTGAGAGGGTGGTGTCCTAGGCCACTAGACGAAGGGGACTCCGTCGCTGGTGGGGCGTAGCTAAGGGCCATGGCGGCGCGTGTCAAGCGCAGCGCCGCGGCCGCCTCAGCGCACCAGCAGGACCGAGGTCGACGCGTGGGACGCCAGCGATCCGCCATGGGACGGCCAGAGCGCGTCGAGCAGGCCCGGACCATGCGACGCCATCACGACGAGGTCCGCTCCGGTCTCGCGGACGGCGGCGAGCAGCGCCGCGTCGAGGTCGACCGCCGGATCATGCGACACGAGGGCGCGGGAGGTCGTCCTCACGCCGCGCGCCGTAGCCTGGGCGCGCGCGAAGTCGTCGAGCTTTTCGCCGTATTCCTTCGGCGAATGCGCGACCGAACCCGGCGTCGCCGCCGTCACGCCGACATAGCAGACCTCCGCATCGTAGAGCTTGGCGAGGTCGGCGGCGACGGAAAGCGCCTTGTCGAGCTTGTCCGCATGAGCGAGGTCAACGGGGACCATGATGGCGTCATACATCAGGAACGCCTCCGTGCTGGGGCGCGGCGGCCGGCGCGGCGCGCGGGGCCGCGGGCGACCGCCGCAGGGGCGTCAGCGTCGCAGAGCCACGCGCGCGTTGTCCACCGCAGGCGCCCCGGCCGCGTCAGCGCGCCGCGCGCTCTATCGTCACCGTGCGGGAGAGCGCGCCCGTCGCGGCGTCGTAGAGGCGCATCCGCTCGACGCCCTCCGCATCGCGCGTGACGAGGATCAGCGCGCCCGGCGCGGCGCCGGCGGCCGTGACGGTCTCGCCCGGCGGCGCCGCGATCCGCTCGGCGGAGATCGCGTCGAGCGAGAGCGGCGGCGTCAGCGGCTGCGAGAGCCGCAGCACCAGCGTTCCGGCCACCACGGCGACGCCGATGATCGCCGTCGTCGTCAGGAGCGTCACCAGACGCCGCAGGGCGCGCAGGCGCGGCGGCTCGGGCGGCTCGTCGTCGTCGTCGATCCCCGGCGACGCCTGCGGCGGGCGGGTCCTGTCGGCGCGGAGGTCAGCCATTGAGCGAAGTTCCCGAAGAAGAAGCATGGTCGGACGACGGCGAAGACGACGCCGCGCCCGAAGGCGCCGCGTCGTTCGCGCTCACCGTGGCCGCCCCTGCTCGGCTCGACAAGGCTCTGGCCGACGCGCAGGCGCGCTTCAGCCGTTCGCGCATCGCACAGCTGATCGCGGCCGGCGCGGTGCGAGACGCCACGGGGGCGGTCGCGACGAACCCGTCGCTGAAGGCGCGCGCGGGGGAGGTCTACACCCTCACGCCGCCGCCGATCGCGCCGGCGACGCCGGAGCCCGAAGCGATCCCGCTCGACATCGCCCACGAGGACGCCGCCCTGATCGTCGTCAACAAGCCGGCGGGAATGGTGGTGCACCCGGCGCCGGGGGCGGAGCGCGGCACGCTGGTCGCGGCGCTGCTGCACCATTGCGGCGCGAGCCTCTCCGGCGTCGGCGGCGTCGCCCGGCCGGGGATCGTGCACCGCATCGACAAGGACACCTCGGGC
>CAYGUQ010000329.1:0-5354 GCA_964352995.1 uncultured Rhodobacterales bacterium | reverse complement strand
CCCCGGCCCGCTCCGCGAGCGCCGCCGGGTCGAGCCCCGCCTCCCGCGCGCAGTCCGCCAGCACGCCCGCGTCGGCGACGTCGCGCGCCTGCGCCCACTGCGCGGCGTAGACCGCCCGCACGAAGGCCGGCCCCTCGGGGCGCTCCAGCGCCGCCAGCGCCAGCCGCGCGGCGGGGACCGAGTTCACTGGAAAGGCCGGCGGGTCGGCGCGGAAGCCCAGCCCCAGCGCCTCGGCGCGCCGCGCCATGTCGCGCCACATGAAGCGGCCCTTGGCGGGATAGATCAGGAAGGGCGAGGTCTCCCAGCCCTGCGCCGCGAACACCGGCCCGAGCAGGAACGGCCGCCAGTCGAGCGCCACGCCCCAGGCGCGCGCCCGCGCCTCGACGCGCATCGCGGCGAGATAGGCGTAGGTGGAGGCGAACTCGAACCAGAAGGTCAGCCGCGGCGGCTCAGGCGACGAGGGCGTCATAGGCCGCCAGCGCCTTCGCGCCGTACATCAGCGAAGGCCCGCCGCCCATGTAGACGCAGACGCCCACCGTCTCGGCGATCTCCTCGCGCGTCGCGCCGAGGCCGACGAGCGCCTTGACGTGATAGGCGATGCAGGCGTCGCACTGCTTGGCGACGCCGATGCCCAGCGCGATGAGCTCCTTGGCCTTGGGGTCGAGCGCGCCGGGCGCCATCGCGCCCTTCGCCAGCGCCGAGAAGCCCGACGTCGCCTCCGGCGCGGCCTTGCGCAGCGCGGCGAGCTCGCCGTTGGTGGCGGCGATGAAGCCCGCCCAGTCGATCGCGCCGTCAGCTCCGCCCATGGCGCTCACATCAGCGCGCGGGCGTTGTTGGAGAGGATGATCTGCAGCGCGTAGATCGCCACCAGCACCACCAGCGGCGCGAGGTCCATCGGCCGCGTGTCGGGCAGGATGCGCCGGATCGGGCCGTAGACCGGCTCGGTCAGCCGGGCGAGCCCGGCGTAGAGGCCGCGCACGAAATCGTTGCTCATGTTGATGATGTTGAACGCGATCAGCCAGCTCAGCACCGCCTGCACGATGATGATCCAGAAGGCGATGTCGAGGATCAGGAACAGGATCGCGAGGAGGGAGCCCATGGGCGGCGGCCTTTCGTTGCGGGCGCGCCCCGTTGATGGCCGGGCGCCGTCGCCGCAGCAGACATATCCAACGCCGCCCGCCGGTTCAACGACGCGGCGCCGCAAAAAGCCGGCGGATCGCGCCGCCCGCGATGAGCGGCTATTGACACTATCGGGCGCGCGGCGTATCCGCCCGCCACACGCCGCCGCAGCGCAAGCAGCGGGCCGCGCGGGGCCGTAGCTCAGTTGGGAGAGCGCTGCAATCGCACTGCAGAGGTCAGGGGTTCGACTCCCCTCGGCTCCACCACCTTCCCCCATCGCCGCGCCGGCGGCGGCCTCCTCGGGGGGAGTTCTGGACGGACGCACCCTTGGGGCGCAACCGGCCGCATCGCCGCCAGAGCGGTCAGCACGGGAAGCGCCATGCCCTTGAGCGACGACGCCGGACCCGACGCCGCCAACGCCCCGGCGCAGATGCGCGTGCTGGGCTGCATAGACGGCTCGCTCTATTCCCCCAGCGTCGCGCAGCAGGCCGCATGGGCCGCGGCGCGCCTCTCCCTCCCCGTCGAGCTGCTGCAGGTGCTCGGCCGCCGCTCGCTGCCGCCCGAGAGCGCCGCCGACGACGCCGACCCCGCCCGCGCCAAGCTCAGCGCCGATCTCGCGGCCGTCGAGAGCGAGCGCACGCGCCTGCTGCGCGACCGCGGACGGCTCGACCTCGAGGAGGCGCAGGTCCACGCCGAGGCCGGCGGCGCGCCCGAGGCGACGCTCACGCTCTGCGAGGGCGATCTGCTTGAATCGCTGGCGCGGCGCGAGCCCGAGACGGCGATGGTCGTCATCGGCAAGCGCGGCGTCGCCGCCGACTACGCGCGCGGCCATCTCGGCTCGAACCTCGAAAGGGTGGCGCGGGCCAGCACTCGGCCGCTGCTCGTCGCCTCGCGCAGCTTCCGCACGCCGCGCCGCATGGCGATCGCCTTCGACGCCGGGCCGAGCGCCCAGAAGGCTCTGGAAAGCGCCGCGCAGTCGCCGCTCTTCGCCGGGCTCGCCTGCGACGTGCTCGCGGTCGGTCCCGAGACGCTGGAGTCGCGTCGCCGACTGGAGGCCGCCGCGAGCCGTCTGCGCGCAGCCGGCCGCGTCGCCACGCCGACGCTGCTGCAGGGCCAGGCCGACGTCGCCATCGCCGAGTTCGTCGCCGCCGAGGGCGTCGACCTGCTGCTGATGGGCGCCTACAGCCACTCGCGCCTGCGCACGCTGATGCTGGGCAGCACCACGGCGGAGCTGATCCGCTCCTGCCACGTGCCGCTCGTGCTCTATCGCTGAGGAAATCCCGCCCGTGCCAGAGTTCTTCTCCCGTCCCTTCGCGCGAG
The DNA here is from genome assembly GCA_964352995.1 of uncultured Rhodobacterales bacterium. Lineage (GTDB taxonomy): Bacteria > Pseudomonadota > Alphaproteobacteria > Rhodobacterales > Rhodobacteraceae > Rubrimonas. The sequence goes on along the minus strand of CAYGUQ010000329.1, from coordinate 2,915 downwards.
ACGTGAAGATCGCGCCCTCTATCCTCGCCGGCGACTTCGCCGCCCTCGGCGCGGACTGCGCGGCCGTCGAGGCTGCCGGGGCCGACTGGGTGCATGTCGACGTGATGGACGGCCATTTCGTCCCCGCCATCACCTTCGGCCCGCAGATGGTGAAGGCGCTGCGCCCCCATGTCGCGACGGTGATGGACGTGCACCTGATGATCGCCCCGGTCGACGCCCATCTCGCCGCCTTCGCCGAGGCCGGCGCCGACGTGCTGACCGCCCATGTCGAGGCGGGGCCGCACATCCACCGCACGCTTCAGGCGATCCGCGGGCTCGGCCTGCGCAGCGGCGTCGCGCTCAACCCCGGCACCCCCGCCGAGGCCGTCGAGGGGCTGCTCGACATGGTCGATCTGGTCTGCGTGATGACCGTGAACCCCGGCTTCGGCGGCCAGAAGTTCATCGCCTCGCAGGTCGCCAAGATCGCCCGGCTGCGGGCGATGATCGGCGACCGGCCGGTCCATGTCGAGGTCGACGGCGGCGTCGACGTCGAGACCGCGCCGCTGGCCGCCGGCGCCGGCGCCGACGTGCTGGTGGCGGGATCCGCGGCCTTCCGCGGCGGCCGCGGGGCGCTTGCGTCCAACATCGCCGCCATCCGCGCCGCCGGCCAGGCCGCGCGATGAAGGCCATCGTCTTCGACCTCGACGGCACCCTGATCGACAGCGCGGCCGACATCCAGGGCGCGGCGAACGCCATGCTCGGCGGGCTCGGCCTGCCGACGATCTCGCGCGCCGAGACCATCGCGCTGATCGGACGGGGGGCTGACAATTTCGTGCGCGGCGCGCTGGAGCAGGCGGGCGCCGACGCCGCGCTCTTTCCGCGCGCGCGGGCGGATTTTGGCGCGGCGTATCTGGCGCAGGGCGCCTCCAGCGCGGCGCTCTTCCCAGGCGCTCTCAACGCGCTGCAGGCGCTGAAGACGGCGGGCGCGCGGCTGGGGCTCTGCACCAACAAGCCGCAGGACGTCACGCACGAGGTGCTCGCGGAGATGGGCCTCGCGCCCTTCTTCGAGGCGGTCGTGGGCGCCGGCGCCGGCTGGCCGCTCAAGCCCGACCCGGCGCCGCTGCGCGCCTGCTTCGCCGCGCTCGGCGCCGAGACGGGGCTCTTCGTCGGCGACAGCGAGACCGACGCGGCCACCGCCGCCGGCATGGGCGCGCCCTTCGGCCTCTACGCCGAAGGCTACCGCCACGGCCCGATCGAGGCGATGAGCCCCGCCTTCGTCTTCGACGACTTCGCGAGGCTGCCGGCGCTGGCGCTCGCGGTCTGACGGCGCGCGCCGTCGTCGGCGGGCGAGGGCGGCATCGCGCGGCCGGCGGGACCGGCCCGACCCCGACACCGACCCCGGCCGCCCGCCTCTCAGGAGTGCTCCTCGCGGTGCGTCTCCTCCAGGATGCGGTTGACCGCCTTCAGCGCGTCGACGTGATAGAGCGCGCCGATCAGTTCCGGCTCGCCGTCCGCCGGCGCGTCGACCACGGGGATGAACGGCCCCTTCAGCCGGTCGAACATCGGCAGCGCGAGCGCCAGCGTGTCGTCCCGCGTCAGCCATGCTCCCTGCTCGATCAGCGCCTGCGCCGCGGTGTCGGAGGCGCCGTCCTCAGCGCCGCGCAGCCGCATCAGCCGCCGCACCGGGATGGTCTTGGGCAGCCAGCTCTGCGGCCCGGAGGCGAGCTCCACGCCGGCCCGCGCGAGCTGCGTCAGGAAGAAGCTCTTGCGCACGAAGGCGTGCGCCACGACCGTCGCCAGCGAGACCGACACCATCACCGCGATGGCGGCCTGATAGTCGCCGGTCAGCTCGAACACGATCAGCGTGGTGGAGATCGGCGCCCCCAGCACCGCCGAGGCGACAGCGCCCATCCCCGCCACGGCGTAGAGCCCCTGGCTCCCTGCGGGGACTGGCGCGATCTCGGTGGCGACGAGGCCGAAGGCCGCGCCCACCAGCGCCCCCATCATCAGCGAGGGCGAGAACACGCCGCCCCCCATCCGCCCCGCGAAGGTCAGCCCGACCGCGACCGTCTTCGCCGCGGCGAAGGCCACGCAGGTCCAGAAGTCGAGGCCCATGGTCAGCGCCCGCGACGTGGTTTCGTAGCCGACGCCGATGATGTGCGGGAAGCCGACCGCCATCGCGCCCAGCAGCGCGCCGGCCAGCGCCGGGCGCTGCAGCGGCCCCAGGCCGAAGCGCCGCGTCACCCGGTCGCCGACGCTCTCGGCCACGAAGATCGACTTGATCATCAGCACCGCCACCGCGCCGCAGATCACGCCGAGCAGCGCGAAGGCGGGGATCTCGGCGTAGAAGGCGGGCGTCGGCGGCGGCAGCACGAACTCGGTCACGTCGCCCATGTGGATGCGGCTGATCACCGTGCCCGCCACCGCCGCCAGCACGATCGGCCCGAAGGCGTGCACCGCGTAGTGGCGCAGCACCACCTCCAACGCGAACAGCGTGCCGGCGAGCGGGGCGTTGAAGCTCGCCGAGACCGCCGCCGCCACCGCGCAGCCGAGGATGTCGCGCGCGTGCAGGCCGTGGAAGTCGAAGCGGTCCTCGATCCATCCCGCGATCACCGCCGCCAGATGCACCGCCGGCCCCTCGCGCCCCGTCGAGCCCCCGGTCGAGAGCGTCACCAGCGCCGCGGCGGCGGAGGCGCAGCCCTCGCGCCGGTCGACGCGCCCGTCGCGCAGCGCCGCGGCCTCGATCACGTCGGAGACGCCGAGCGCCTTGCCGTTCGCGGTGAACCGGCTGAGGATCCACCCCACCGCCACGCCGCCGGCGACGGGGATGGCGATCACGAGAAGCGGGTTGAGCTCGGCCGCGGCGCTGTGGATCGTCTCGTCGTCGGCGCCGTAGAGCTGGGTCTGGATCAGCGCGATCGCGAGCCGGAAGCCGA
>CAYGUQ010000328.1:2430-5362 GCA_964352995.1 uncultured Rhodobacterales bacterium | reverse complement strand
GCGCGACATGCTCTCGTTCCGCGCCGCGGTCGTCGCGAACAATGCCCGCACGCGCGAGCTCGCAACGGCCTACGCGGCGCTCTGGGGCGACCGGCGGGACGGCGACGTCGCCTTTCTCGTCACCGACGATCTCGCCGCTGCGCTCGACTGGCTCGGCCACGCCGACCAGATGGCCGAGGTGCGCGCCGTCATCACCGCAGTCGCGCAGGACCCCGCAGGCCCGAACCTGAGTTCAAAGGAAGCCGTCGCCGCCGCCGAGGCCGTCACCCAGTCCAGTCTGCGGTGACGCGACCGTCCCGCTGATCGCCTGTCACGCCCGTCATCCAGGTTTGCGCAGGCGGGAAGCTGCGCGCAGGCCGCCCGAGCCTCCGGCGAAACCTGGCGCGAAACGCGGGCGAGTTCGAAACGGCGCGCACCATCCGCCAGCATCCGGCGCGGCGCGTCGCCGGCCGCTGGAGAACGCTTTCGCCGCCTGCCTCGACGGCATTGAGGCGGGGCCGGCCGCATGGGTGACGGCTGCGGACCAGGGCGCGCCCGTCTGGGGGATCATTCGGCTGCGCAAGCCGGCCTGAGACCCGTCAAGCCGGCCTGAGACCCGGTCAGGCCAGCGCGGCGGCCTCGAGCTGCCGCGCCACTTCTTCGACGAGATCGTCCGGCAGGATCGGCTTGTAGAGCACGACATGGGCGCCGAGCTCTTTCGCGATGGGCAGGTAGTCGGCGCTCACGAACGCGCCGCCGCCCGAAACCGCCAGGATGCGCGCGCGCGGATTGGACTGCGCCACGATGCCGATCACCTCCAGCCCGTCGACGTTCGGCATCATCAGGTCCGTGACCACCACGTCGTAGGGCTCCAGCGCGCCCTTGCCGTGCACCACGCGGCCGTCGGAGGCGACGTCGACGCTGTGGCCGGCCTCCTGCAGCGCCTCGGCGAAGAGCGCGCCGATGGCCGGTTCGTCGTCGATCAGCAGAATATGCGCCATGGCTTCAGTCTCCGGTGGCGGGGGCGAGAGGCAGGAAGACCTCGAAACGTGTTCCGTGCCCGTCCGCGGGCGCAGGCAGGGTCTGCACGGCGATGGCGCCGCTCCAGCCGCTGACGACCCCATGGACGGCGGCCAGACCGAGGCCGGAGCCCTCGCCCACGGCCTTGGTGGTGAAGTAGGGCTCGAAGACGCGGCGCAGCGTCGCCGCGTCCATCCCCTTGCCGACGTCGGCGACGGAGAGGCGGGCGTGCGGGCCCGGGCGCAGAACGCCGACCCAGGCCCTCGCGCCGCCCTGCGGCGTCGACTCGACATGAAGCTGGGGGCCCTTCGGCAGACCGCGGCGCAACAGGCCCTCGGCGCGGCCGCCATCGATGTCGAGCATGTCGATGCAGACGTCTAGGCGCCCGCCGCCGACCATCGCATGCGACGCGTTGATGCAGAGATTGGCGACGATCTGGTGGACCGAGGCCGGCTCGCCGAGAATCATGACCGGCCCCGGCGGCGTCGAGAAGCGGATCGGATAGGTCGCGCCGAGCGTCGTCCGCAGCCACTCGACGCTCTCGCCCGCGCAGGCCGACACGTTGACCGGGTTGCGCTCCGGAGAGCCCGCGCGCGCGAAGGCGAGGATCTGCGCGATCAGCGCGCGGCCCCGCTCGGCGGCGGACAGCACCTCGCCGAGCCGCTTGCGGGAGGGATCGTCCTCGCTCATGCGCTTGCGGGCCGATTGCGTGTAGCCGAGCACGATGGTGAGGATGTTGTTGAAGTCGTGCGCGACGCCGGCGGCGAGCTGGCCCAGAGCCGACTGCTTCTGCGCCTCGTGAAACATCGTCGCCGCCTCGGCGCGCTCCGCCGCGCTGCGGGCTTCGGCGCGGCGGCTCTCCTCCAGCGCCGCGGCCAGCGCGTTGACGCCGGCGCTGAGCCTGCCGAGTTCGTCGTCGGTCTCGACGGCGAGGCGGGGGGCCACGTCCCCGGCGCGGATGGCGTCCAGCGCGCCGGTCAGCGAGCGGACGCTCTCGCTCATGGCCCGCTCGACGCTCCAGAAGGCGACCGAGAGGGCCACGGCGCCGCCGAGCAGCGTCACCAGCACGATGGTCTCGCGCGGCAGCCCCGTTATCGGCGAGATCGGCGGCACGAACGCCATCGTGGCCGCAACCGCGAGGCCCGGCGCGACCGCCCCGGCCCCGAGGATCAGCGCGAGCTTGCCGCCAAGGCGCACGTCGCCCGGCGGCGCCGTGACGCCATGCGTCTCGAAGATCCAGCGCAGCATCAGCCGCGCATGGTCGTGGACGAGGAAATAGACGAGGAACGGCAGCAGCACGATCCAGACGAGCGCGCGCGACACCAGCAGCGCCAGAACTTCAGAGGTCGGCGGAGCGTCGAAGAGCAGGATCGGCGCGACGATGAACGCCCATGCCGAGAACAGGCCGCCCGTGACGAGGGCCAACAGGGCGGAGTCCCGCGCCAGCCGGGTCAACCGCTGCGCCGCCGCCTCCGGCGCGCCCCGCCCGGCGGCGCAAAGCGCCACGGGGCGATAGATGCGGCGCGCGCCCGCGAGCGTGAGCGCCACCAGAAAGAGCAGGGTTTCCGGCGCCCGCACGAGCATCGTCTCGGGCCTGCCCGACACGACGGCGAAAATCGCCGTCATGGCGGCGTCGAAGGCGGCCATGGACAGCATGGCCGCGACATAGCCCAGTCGGCCGGGCGGGCGCTGCGGCGGGACCGACCCGCAGTCGATGATCGACGCTGCTGACACCATGGGCGCGACGTTGCGGCCCGCCGGTTAGTGTCGCCCTAACGTCGCGCCCCACAGCACGCACCGAAGCCCGCCCCGACGCCGCTCGCGCGAGGGCGCCGCGGTCAGCCGCCGCCGGCGGCCTGCGCGACATAGGCGGCGATGGCGGAGATCTGGTCCTCGCTGAGTAATTCCTCGAACGCCGGCATCACGCCGACGC
>CAYGUQ010000328.1:0-2330 GCA_964352995.1 uncultured Rhodobacterales bacterium | reverse complement strand
GGCGAGGCTGTGGCAGATGGCGCAGGCCGGCTCCGCGCCCTCCACGAACAGCCGCCGACCCTCTGCGAGGTCGTCGGCGACGGCGACGCCCTGCGCGAGGAACGCCGCCGCCGCCATCGTGGCGAAGGCGCGACGCATCACGCCACCGTCAGTTCGACGGCGTGCGCGCGCCAGCCGTTGTGGCCATAGCCGCGCTCGTTGGGCGGGAAGTCCTCCGGCTGCGCCGAGCCGCCCTCCGCCGTCGCCCGGCTCGCCACGGCGTAGACGCCCGGCGCCAGATCGGCCTCCAGCACGAAGCTGCGCCACGCGAAGCGGCCGAGGTCCGGCCCGTAGAAGCGCGCAGGCGCCCAGCTCTGGCCGCCGTCGAGCGAGACCTCCACGCCCGACGCGCGCTCCGGCCCCGCGAAGGCGACGCCGTGGATCTGCACGCGGCCCGAGCCGGGGTCGGTCAGCGGATGCGTCACCCAGGACTTCACCGTCATGTCCCACATCGACGGCTGGGACGCCGCGCCGCCCTCGCCCACCGGCCGCACGCGATAGCCCGAGGTCTGTATCTTCGCGCCGCTCTCCTGCGTTCCGAAGGCCAGCCGCTTCATGTACTTGACGTTGTTCACGCCGTAGTAGCCGGGGATCACCATGCGCGCCGGGCCGCCATGGGTCAGCGGCAGCGGCGCGCCGTTCATCTCGAAAGCGATCATCGCATGCTCGTGCGCGGCGATCGGCACCGAGCGCTCCACCATGATCGAGGCGGGATCGACGCCGTCCGGCAGGGCCTCGCCGCCGGTGGACGTCATGAGCGTTGCGCCGGCGGCCGGGCCGCCCATCGCCTCGACGATCGCGGCGACCGGCACGCCGGTCCAGATCACGCAGCCGGCGGCGCCGGTGAGCCACTGCGACCCGCTGGCGCCGTGCGAGAAGAAGCCGCGGCCGTTGCCGGAGCACTGGAGCACCGAAGCCTCGGACGTCACCCCGAGCCGCTTGAGCTGGCCCAGCGTCATCGTCCCAGGCCGCGCGACGCCCTCGACCGCGATCTCCCAGGCGTCGGGGTCCGCCGTGATCGCGGCGTCGGGCGCGGGAAGGTTGTTGCGGATGAAGAGCCGGTCCGACGCCGTCAGACCGCCGGAGCCGACCGCGCCGCGCTTGGTCTCCATGGTGTTCTTGGAGTGGATGATGAGCGCGTCGGCGTCCTTCCACGCGGCGTAGTCGGGCAGGCCGCCCTCCTGCGCCGCGGCCGGCGCGAGCGCGCCGTCGAGCGCCACGCCGCCGGCGCCGAGCGCCGTCGCGCCGCTCGCGCCCACGAGAAATCCACGTCGGCTGAACCGAGGTCCGGTCATCGCATTTCCTCCCATCGCGTCGCGCCGGTTAATCCGGCGTCCGATGGGAGGATATGTCGCAGGCGGACGATGACAAAGGAAAATCAGTCCGCGAAGGGGTCCGTCACGAGAATGGTGTCGTCGCGTTCCGGGCTTGTCGAGAGCAGCGCCACCGGCGCGCCGATCAGCTCCTCGACGCGCTTGACGTATTTGATGGCCTCGGCGGGGAGGTCCAGCCAGCGCCGCGCCTCGAAGGTGCTCTCCGACCAGCCGGGCATGGTCTCGTAGATCGGCTCGACGCGGGCCTGCTGGTCGGCGGCGGTCGGCAGATAGTCGAGCTCGCGCCCGTCCAGCCGGTAGCCGGTGCAGATCTTGAGCTCCTCCAGCCCGTCGAGCACGTCGAGCTTCGTCAGCGCCACGCCCCTGACGCCCGAGACGGCGCAGGTCTGGCGCACCAGCGCGGCGTCGAACCAGCCGCAGCGGCGCTTGCGCCCGGTGACGGTGCCGAACTCGCGCCCGCGTTCGCCGAGGCGCTGGCCGATCGCGTCGTGCAGCTCGGTCGGGAACGGCCCCTCGCCGACGCGGGTGGTGTAGGCCTTGACGATGCCAAGCACGAAGTTGATCGCGTCCGGCCCGATGCCCGACCCCGCCGCCGCCGCGCCGGCCAGCGTGTTGGACGAGGTCACGAACGGATAGGTGCCGAAATCGACGTCGAGCAGCGCGCCCTGCGCGCCCTCGAACAGGATGCGCTTGCCCGCGCGCCGCTTCTCCGCCAGCACCCGCCAGACCGGCGCGGCGTAGGGCAGGATGTGTTCGCGCACCTCCTTCAGCGCCGCGGTGAGCGCCGCGCGGTCCACCGGATCGAGACCGAGCCCCCGGCGCAGCGCGTCGTGATGCACGAGCAGGCGGTCGAGCCGCAGCTCGAGCGTCGCGTCGGCGGCGAGGTCGGCCACGCGTACGGTGCGCCGGCCCACCTTGTCCTCGTAGGCCGGGCCGATGCCGCGGCCCGTGGTGCCG
>CAYGUQ010000327.1:0-5363 GCA_964352995.1 uncultured Rhodobacterales bacterium | reverse complement strand
AGCTGCACGTCGATCTCCACGCCGAAGCCGGCTGCGACTGCGGCCGTCACCGCGGGCTGCACGACCTCAAGGCGGGCCGCGTCGAGAACAGCCGCGCCGCGGTGGGCGACCGGCGCGGCGACGAGCGCCGCGACCGAGGGCGGCGGCGTTGCAGTCATGCGACTTCGAAGATCGCCTCGATCTCCACCGCCACGCCGAAGGGCAGGGCGGCGCCGACCGCGGAGCGGGCGTGACGGCCCGCATCGCCGAAGACCGCGACGAGGAAGTCGGAGGCGCCGTTCACGACCTTGGGCTGGTCGCCGAAGCCGGGCGCGGAGTTGACGAAGGCGGTCAGCTTGACGACGCGCCTGATGCGCGAAAGGTCGCCGTCGCAGGCCGCGCGGGCCTGGGCGATCAGGCTCATGGCGCAGAGGCGCGCGGCGGCCGCACCGGCCTCGACGTCCATGTCCGCGCCGAGCACGCCCTTCACGAAGCCGTCGGCGTTCTGGCTCACCTGACCGGAGACGAAGAGGAGATCGCCCGTGCGCACGGCCGGAACATAGTTCGCCGCGGGCGCCGGCGCGTCCGGCAGCGTCACGCTAAGCTCCTTGAGGCGGGTCTCTGCGTTGTGGGTCATGTAGGGTCTCCTCGGGGTTGGGCGTCTTCAGCGCTCGGTCAGCGCGCCGCTGAAATAGTCGGTGACGGGCTTCAGGATGAAGCTCAGCGGCGTGCGGTCTCCGGTGCGCAGGAAGGCCTCGACCGGCATGCCGGCGACGAGGCGCAGCTCCCCGAGCTGGTCGCGCCCGAGCGGCGTGATGTCGACTTCGGCGACATAATAGCTCTGCCCGGTGTTCTGGTCGACGATGGCGTCGGCCGACAGGCGCGCCACCACGGCGTCGACCTCTGGGGTCGTGCGCTGGTTGAAGGCGGAGAAGCGCAGCCGCGCCGGCTGATCGACGAAGACCTGATCGATCTGCTGCGGCTCGATCCGGGCCTCCACGACGAGCTCCGCGGCCTCCGGCACGATATAAAGGATCGGTTCGGCGGGTCGGATGACCGCCCGTTCGGTGAAGACGGTAAGGCCGATGACGGAGCCGGAGCGCGGCGCGCGGATGGCGAGGCGCTCCAGCGTCTCCAGCAGCGAGAGGCGCTGCTGCTTCAGCTCCGCCTCGCGCGACCGCAGGTCGCGCAGTTCGGAGATGGCCTCCTCGCGCCGCGTCGCCTCGCGGCCGACGATCTGGATCTCGATTTCGGTGATGCGCCCGCGCGCCTGCGCGATCTGCGCCGTCAGCGCGCCGAACTCGCCGTCGAGCCGGGCCTTCTCGCGCTCCAGCGACAGCACCCGCGTCGCCTGCGTCAGGCCGCGATCCAGCAGCGAGCGCTGGTCGCGAAGCTCCTCGCCGATGAAGCCGAGCTGGATTTCGAGCGCGTTCATCTGCGACTCGGCGCCCTTGATCTCGTCGCGGATCTGCACCTGCCGCTCGCGAAGCTGCTCGCGCTCGCGGTTCAGCGTCTCCAGCCGGGCGGCGAAGAGGCGCGTCTGGCCCGCGACGAGCGAGGCGATCTCCGGCCGCTCCGCCGCGACCGAGACCAGTTCGGGGTCGAAGTCGGGGGCGGCCGCGTCCTCCTGCTCGGCTTCGAGGCGGCCGATGCGGGCCATGATCTCGTAGAGCTGGCCTTCGAGGATGGCCAGTTCTGCCCGCTGCAGCCGGTCGTCGAGCCCGATGAGGATGTCGCCGGCCTCGACGTGCTGACCCTCCTTGACGTCGAGCTGCCGCACCACGCCGCCGTCGGGGTGCTGCACGACCTGCTGGTTGTTCTCGACCTTGACCCTGCCCGAGGCGACGACGGCGCCGGACACCGTCGTCAGCGCGGACCAGCCGCCGATGCCGAAGACGAGCAGGAAGACGGCCGCGACGCCGACGCGCATCGCCGACGACGCGCTCCATTTCTGGGACGGCTGCGCAGGAGCGGCTGCGCCTGCTGGCCTCACTGCGCCGAGGGCGACGCCGGGGCCGACCGGCGCCGGCGGACGCGCCGCCGCGGTCACGGTTTCGGCCTGAAATAGCCGCCGCCCACGGCGGAGGCGCCGCCAGGCTGCTGCGGCGGGGCGGCGGGCGCGCCGGGTTGGGGCGGCTGCGCCTCGGCGGGCGCCGGCGCGCCGCCGACGAGTTGCGGGTAGTTCGCCGTCGTCTCCTTGAGCACCTGCTCCTTGGGGCCGAACGCCCGCGGCGCGCCCTGGTCGAGCATCAGCAGCACGTCACAGGCGGCGATGGCGGAGGGCCGGTGCGCCATGACGACCGCGACGCGCCCGCGCTCGCGCAGGTCCTTGATCGCGGCCACCAGCGCCTGCTCGCCCCGCGCGTCGAGATTGGAGTTGGGCTCGTCCATCACCACCACCGCAGGGTCGCCGTAGAGCGCGCGCGCCAGCGCGATGCGCTGCCGCTGGCCGCCGGACAGGCGCGCGCCGGAGGGGCCGATGGGCGTGTCGTAGCCCTGCGGCAGCCGCAGGACGAGCTCATGCGCGCCGGCGCGCTTCGCGGCGGTGACCACGGCCTGCGCGTCGACCTCGGGCGAGAGGCGGGCGATGTTCTCCGCCACGGTGCCGTCGAAGAGCGCCACGTCCTGCGGGAGGTAGCCGACATGTCGCCCCAGCGTGACGTCGTCGTACTGGTCGAGCGCGGCGCCGTCGAGGCGCACCGAGCCCGAGGCCGGTCGCCAGATGCCGACCAGAAGCCGCGCCAGCGTCGATTTTCCCGCCGCCGACGGCCCGATCACCCCGAGCGCCTGACCTGGCTCGACCCGGAACGAGACGTTGCGCAGCGAGGGCGTGCGGGAGCCGGGAGCGGCCGCGGTGACGCCGACCGCCTCAAGCAGACCCTTCGGGGCCGGGAGTTCGGTGCGCCGCGCTTCGGGCGGCGTCTTCTCCAGCAGTTCCTTGAGCTTGCTCCATCCGGTGAAGGCGCGCTGCATTACGGCCCACTGGCCGATGGCTTGCTCCACCGGCGCCAGCGCGCGCCCCATCAGGATCGAGCCGGCGATCATCACCCCCGGGGTGATCTCGCCCTCGATCGCCAGCAGCGCGCCGAGCGCGAGCATCGCCGACTGCAGGAAGAACCGCATCGTCTTGGAGCTGACGCTGTAGCCCGTGGTGGCGTCGGACGCGCCGATCTGGGCCGCGAGGCTGCTCTCTCTGAGGCCGCTCCAGCGCGCCAGCGCCGCCTCGCGCATGCCGAGACCCTGCACCGTCTCGCCCTCGCGCCGCAGGACTTCGGCGAAGTTCTCCGAGCGCGCGGAGGCCTCCGCCGAGGCCGCCAGCGGCGCGCGCGACCGGCGCTCGTTCAGCAGCGCGATCGTGAAGAGGACGATGCCGCCGACGATGGCGAGAAGACCGAGGCTCCAGTGAAAGAAGAAGATCATCGCCAGAAACAGCGGCGCGAAAGGCGCGTCGAAGAACGCGAAGGGCGCGGGGCCCGAAAGCGCGCGCTGGATGGCCTCCAGGTCGCGCAGGCCGGAGCTCGGCGCGCCGCGCTCGTCGGGCGAGACCGCCCGGCGCAGGACTGCGTCGAACACGCGCCGGTCGAGCAGGCTCTGGAACCTTGCGCCGGCGCGCGACAGAACCCGCGTGCGCGCGAAGTCCAGCACGCCCATCAGCGCGAAGAGCGCCACGATCAGCATGAAGAGCGTCAACAGCGTCGCCTCGGAGCGGCTGGCGAGCACGCGATCGTAAACCTGCAGCATGAAAAGCGGCCCGGTCAGCATCAAGAGGTTGACGAACACGCTGAACAGTCCGACCCCCCAGAAGAGGCTCCGCGACGCACGCAATGCCGCGCGCATCTCGGGCAGGCCGTTTTGGGGTGGCTGACGCATGACGCCTGTTCTCCTCTCGACGCGCGGTCGTTAGCATGGCGGCAGGATGAATGCGAAGCCCGTATCTCACCTTGATTTCGGCGCTCGCGCTTGCGAGAGGATATGTTAGGCGGTCTCACGCGACTCCCGTGCGCAGAGCGGATCCTCAGACTGGAAGGCGGGCTATGAGATTCGGAACCACTCTCGCATTCTGCGGCTTCGCTGCGCTTTCGCTCGGCGGCTGCGCGGCGCCTACGCCGCCGGGGCAGCTGATCGCCGACCCTTACGAAGACGTGAACCGCGTCATGCACGGCTTCAACGTCGCGGCGGACCGCTTCGTCCTGCGGCCGGCGGCGCAGGTCTACGACTTCGCGACGCCGACGCTGTTCCAGCACCTGCTCGGCAACTTCGTGGACCACGTGCGCCTGCCGCTCATCTTCATCAATAACGTTCTCCAGGCCGACATCGACGGCGCGCTGGAGACGGCGGGGCGGTTCGGCGTGAACACGATCGTCGGCGCCGGCGGGCTGCTCGATCCCGCGACGGAGTTCGGCCTGCCGCTTGAGGACAACGGTTTCGGCGTGACGCTCGCGGAATGGGGCGCCGACGAGGGCGTCTTCGTCGTTCTGCCGCTGCTGGGGCCGGCGACCTCGCGCGACGCCTTCGGGCGCATCGGCAACATCGCCCTGAACCCGCTCACCTACATCACCTTCGGCGGCGGCACGGGTCAGATTGCGGCCGCGGTTGGCGAGTTCATCGGCCCGGTCATCATTCTGCGCGACGAGAATTTCGAGATCATCGACAGCGTCCTCTACGACAGCGAGGACAGCTATGTCGCGACGCGCACGGGATATGTGCTCAGCAGGCGCAACCGCATCTCCGACGGGGTTGTGGACGTCGACGCGCTGCCCGACGTTTTCGCCGAGTGACCGCGCTTTCAGCGCGACCAGCAGGAGACGACCAAGGATGCTGAACCGACGCATGTTCATCGCCGCCGGCGCGGCGTCGGCGTTCGCGCTAGACGCCGCCCGCGCGCTGGAGCCGAAAGCGGCCGAAGCGTTCGTGACCGCCCTCGCCGACGACGTCATCGCCATCGTCAAGCAGACCGGCACGCCCGAAGAGCGCTCCCAGGCGTTCCTGAAGCTCTTCCGCGAGAACGCCGCCCTGCCGCAGATCGGGCGCTTCACCGCAGGCCTCGCATGGCGCGAGATGTCGCCCGCGCAGCAGGAGGCCTATCTCGAGGCCTTCGAGCGCTACGCCGCGAAGGCCTACGTCAACCGGCTCGGCGAGTATTCCGGACAGACGCTCGTGGTCACCGGCTCGCAGGACGCGGGGCAGCGCGGCGTGCTCGTCAACAGCCTGCTGAAGTCTCCCGGCGAGCAGGACATCCGCATCGACTGGCTGGTGAGCGACCGCGGCGGCTCGACCCAGGTGGTCGACGTCGTGGGCGAGGGCGTTTCGCTGTCGATCTCCCAGCGCGAGGAGTTCGCGGCGATGCTGGAGAAGCGCGGCGGCGACATCGACCGGTTCATCGC
>CAYGUQ010000326.1:0-5377 GCA_964352995.1 uncultured Rhodobacterales bacterium | reverse complement strand
TGTTCAACCCGCTCGCCGCCGCCGCCCTGCCGGCGCCAGAGCCCCTCGGCCGAGACGGAGATGCGCCCCGCGCGGCCGTCGAAGCTGCGGGCCTCCAGCGTCTCGGCGCGCGAGGCGGTGGCGGCGGCGAGCGGGTTGAACACCGTCACGCTCAGGATGCCGGTGGCGAAGGCGACCGCCACGGCGGGCGTGAGCGCCCACCACGCCGACACGCCCGCCGCCCGCGTCACCACGAGCTCCGACGAGCGGGCCAGCCGGGCGTAGCAGGCGAGCGCCGCCAGCATCACCATGAAGGGCAGCGCCACCAGCGCCACGGTCGGCGCCTTCAGCGCCGCGATGGCGGCGACGCGCGCGAAGGAGACCCCGCCGGATTCGCCCGCCTCGCGCAGCAGCTCGATGAGGTTGCCGAGGAAGACGACGAGGCAGGCGGTCATGAACACGAGCGCCAGCGTGCTCGTGAAGCGCGCGCCGATGTAGCGCGTCAGGGTCCAGCTCATGTCGCGCCTCCCGCAGCCTGCGCCGATGGACGCGCCCGGGCGCCGGCGTCGCGCGTCAGCGACCAGAGCGCGCCGAGAATGGCGATGATCGGCGGGAAATAGAGCAGCGGCCACGCCGCCGGCATTCCGGCCGCCATCGCCTTCGCGGCGAAGCCGAGCACCCGCACCGCCACCCCTACCAGCACCGCCAGCGCGATGCGCTTGCCGTAGCCGCGGCGGCTGAAGCCCCCCGCGATCACGGTCGCGAGCGCCACCAGGGGCAGCGCGACGGCGTAGAGCGGCGCGCTCAGGCGGTCGTGACCCTCGGCGTAGAAGCGGCCCAGCGCCCGGTTCGCGGCCTCGCCGATCGCGTCGCCGAGCGCCGCGCGGTCAGGCGCGATGAGTTCGGCGACGCTGCGCTCGGAGACCTTGGGCGCCCGGTCGCCGGCGGCGCTCATGAACTGGCCGAGGTCGAACACCAGCTCGTCGAAGCGCAGAACGCTCAGCGCCCCGGTCTCGACGTCGCGGCGCTGCGCGGCGCCGTCCTGCATCACGATGCGGGGGCCGCCCTCGGCTCTCGCCAGCACCGCCCGGCGCGCCGTGTAGGTGACTTCCGCCTCCGGGTCGCGCTGGTCGTGGACGAAGAGGCCGGTCATCTCGCCGGCGCCGCTGTTCTCCCGGACATAGATGGTCAGGCCCGGCGCCGGGTTGAGGAACTGCCCCTCGAACACCAGCGCGTTGGCGATGTCGCCGCGCATGCTGGCGATGCGCTCGCGCATTTCCCGCGTGGCGGCGGGGGCGGCGTAGACGGTGCAGAACGCCACCGCGAGCGCCACCAGCGCGCCGAACAGCGCGACGGGGCGGGCGAGGGCGGCGGGGCTCATGCCCGCGGCGATCATGGCGACGAGCTCGCTCTCGCCGAAGAGGCGGTGGACCGCGTAGAGCGTCGCCGCGAAGGCCGCCAGCGGCAGCACGATCGACAGCGCCGTCGGCGCCAGCAGCGCGGCGAACTGCAGGAACAGGCCGGCGCTCTGGCCGCTGTTCACGACGATCTCGATGACGCCGAGCGACTGCGTCAGCCAGATCACGGCGGTCAGCACCAGTAGGAAGAAGGCGAACGGCCGCGCCAACTCGCGCAGCACGTATCGCGACAGGCGTGTCGGCATCCCCTGCGCCTCCTCCTCGCGCTCCCCGGCCGCCGCGCGGACCGGGCGACGCCCGCGCCCGGCTTGGCCCCGGCGCGCCGGCGGGCTACTCATCGCATGAAGTCGCATCTGGAGCCCGCCATGACCAGTCCCGCCGAGATCACCTATGTCGCGTTCGAGGACGCGCCCGTCGCCTCGATGGAGGGCGCGGTGGTCGTGTTCGCACGGCCCGGCGGCGCGCTCGGCCCGGCGGCGCAGGCGGCGGACGCGGCGGCGCAGGGGGCGGTCTCGCGGCTGCTGGCCTCCAAGGAATTCAAGAACAAGCCGGGCGACGCCGCGACGCTGTCCTTCCCGGCCGGCATGAAGGCGACGCGGCTGATCGTTGCCGCGCTTGGAGAAACCGGCGAGGACGCGCGGCGCGCCGGCTCCGCGGCCGCCGGGCGTTTCGGGGCCGGCGCGGTCGCGATCTACGGCGACGGGACGCCCGAGATGCAGGCCGAGGCGGCGTTCGGGGCGGCGCTGCGGTTCTACGACTTCAAGGATCACAAGGCCGTGACCCGCGGCGAGGACAATGGCGAGAACGGCGACGAGCCGACCTCCGGCGCACCCCGGCGCATCACCTTCGCCTCCGACGCGCCGGAGAAGGTCGCGCGGCTCTCAGGCCCGATGGCGGCGCTGGCCGAGGGCGTCTTCTTCACCCGCGATCTCGTGAACGAGCCCGCAAACGTCCTCACGACCGACGATTTCGCCGCGCGGCTCGGCGCCATGGGCGAGCTCGGCCTCGACGTCGAGATTCTCGGCGAGGCGGAGATGGAGAAGCTCGGCATGCGCTGCCTGCTGGCGGTCGGCCACGGCTCCATCAGCGAGAGCAAGCTCGTCGTGATGAAGTGGATGGGCGGCGGCGACGAGGCGCCGCTGGCGCTCGTCGGCAAGGGCGTCGTGTTCGACACCGGCGGCATCTCGATCAAGCCCTCCTCCGGCATGGAGGAGATGACCATGGACATGGGCGGCGCCGCGGTCGTCTCGGGCGTCATGCGGACGCTGGCGCTGCGCAAGGCGAAGGCCAACGTCGTCGGCATCGTGGGGCTCGTGGAGAACATGCCCTCCGACCGCGCGATGCGGCCGGGCGACATCATCCGCACCATGAAGGGCGACACGGTGGAGATCATCTCGACCGACGCCGAGGGCCGGATGGTTCTGTGCGACGCCATGTGGTACGCGCAGGAGACCTTCAAGCCCGCCGCGATGATCGATCTCGCGACGCTGACCGGGGCGGTCATCATCGCGCTCGGCAACCACAACGCCGGGTTCTTCGCGACCGACGATGCGCTGGCGAACGATCTCAAGGCCGCTTGCGACGCGGTGGGCGAAGGGGCCTGGCGCCTGCCGCTCGGCAAGGAGTACGACAAGCAGCTCAAGTCGCGCCTGGCGGACATGAAGAACGTCGGCGGCCGGCCTGCGGGCAGCATCACCGCGGCGCAGTTCCTCAAGCGCTTCGTGAAGGACGGCCTGCCCTGGGCCCATATCGACATCGCCGGCGTGACGCTGCGCAGCGCGGCGACGGACTACGCGCCGGCTGGGGCGACCGGCTGGGGCGTGCGCTCGCTCGACAGGCTGATCGCCGACCGCTTCGAGAAGAAGGGCTGAGGTCGGCGGCCGCAGCCGCCGCATTCGCACGGACGCGACCAAGCGCTCGAAGCGGCGCCGCGGCGCTCGCGCCTCTGCATCGTTCCTGAGCGCGCTCCGGGCGTCGCCGACCGCCAAGGCCGGCAAAGGGGCGGCGGCCAGCGCGGCGTTGGACGCGGCGCCCGGCCGGCGTAGCTCCGGCGCGTTCTCCGGGCCGTTTTCGGGCGTGGATCGGCGTTGGGGCGCGGGACGCTCTCAGGCCGCGCGGGCGTCCTGCGAGGCGCTCGCCGCCGACGCCGGGAAGATCGCCGAGAAGGCGCTGCCGCGGCCGAGTTCGCTGTGCGCCTCCAGCCTGCCGCCGTGCATCGCTAGCAGCTTCGAGACGATGTGCAGGCCAAGGCCGACGCCGGGCCGGCCCTCGCCGCTCTCGCCGCGGAAGTAGCGCTCGGTGAGGCGGGCGAGATCGGCTGGGCCGATGCCGAGCCCGCTGTCGCGCACGGTGATCACGATCTCGTCGCCGCCCTCGGCGCGCCTTGCGTCGGTCTCGATGCGCGCGCCCTCGTCGCTGTACTTCGCCGCGTTTGACAGAAGGTTCCAGAGGATCTGCCGCAGATGGACGGGGTCGCAATGCGCGACGCCGAGGCCTTCCTCGACGCTCAGGACGAAGTCGCGGCCGTCGAAGAGCTCAAGGCAGGCCTCCTGCGCCTCCTTCAGCAGGGTGGCGAGGTCCACCTGCTCGGGGTTGAAGCCGATATGCCCTTCGTCGATCCGCGACGCCATCAGCGTGGTGTCGATGAGATGGACGAGGCGCGCGACGGCGGTGCGCACCTGCGACGCCGCGTCGTGCACGAGGGTCTGCGCGGCGGCGTCGCAGGATCGCGAAGCCTTGCGCACGGTCTGGCTCATCTTGAGGTCGATGATGCTGAGCGGCGTGCGGAACTCGTGGCTGACGAGGCCGACGAAGCGCCGCTGGAGGGCCGAGAGGTGCTGCTCCCGCGCCAGGGCCGCCGACAGGTCCGCGGTGCGCTCGGCGACCTCGCGCTCGAGGTCGCGGCGCGCGTGGCTCTTGGCCCGGTGAAAGGCGGCGGCGACGACGACGGCGAGGAGCGCGAGCGCGGCGCCGACGCCGAGGGCGGCGGCGGTTCGCGCGAGGTTGGCCGACTGCGCGTGGGCGGTCTCGACGGCGCTGTCCGCCTCGATCAGGAGTTGCTCGATGTCGCGCAGGGCGGCGATGTCGGAAACCCGAACCAACTCGTCGATCCGCCGCGGCGCGAGGCCGAGCTTCAGAAGTTGCGGCAGTTGCCCCAGCTTCGCGCGATAGCGCTCCAGCGTGGACCAGATCTCCCGCGTCTGCGGCGACACGCCGAGCGTCGCGGCGGCGGCGTCGAACGCCGCGAGGTTGGTGAGCGCCTGTTCGATGTTCTCCGCCGCCGCGTCCAGATAAACAGGCGCTTCAGGGCGTAGGATCGCATTCTTGAAGTTGTGGATGAAGCCGCCATAGCCGATGGCGTCGATCACATGCATGGCGCGCCACGAGAGCTCCGCGCGGCTGTCGGTCGCGGCGCGCCAGTCCCGCATCGCCTTGTCGAGCATCACGAGTCCCGCGACGGCGGACATGGCGATGAGGGCGATCAGCACGATGGCTCGGATCGACTGAATTCGGCCTGATCCCAGACGACTTTCCTGCATTCACCCGACCTTCGGACGCGACCAGAGGCGGGATGGTGGGAGTGCAGCGTTAAACCGCCGTAAATCCGTCGGGGCGCGGTCGCGCGAGAACCAACAACTCACCCGGCGCGTGCGGCGATGGCGGTTCCCGCCGCCCATCCGGAGGCCCATGCCCACTGGAAGTTGTAGCCGCCGAGCCAGCCGGTCACGTCGACCACTTCGCCGATGAAATGCAGGTCCGGCAGGTCGCGCGCCGCCAGCGTCGCGGCGTCGAGCCCCGCGGTGTCGACGCCGCCCAGCGTCACTTCGGCGGTGCGCCAGCCCTCCGAGCCGCCGGGGCGCAGCGACCAGGCGGCGAGTTTCGCGGCGAGCTCCGCGAGGCGGGCGTCGGAGGTGGCGGCGAGCGGGGCGTCGCAGCCCTCGGCGAGGAAGGCGGCGAGGCGGCGGGGCAGCCGCTCGGCC
>CAYGUQ010000325.1:0-5383 GCA_964352995.1 uncultured Rhodobacterales bacterium | reverse complement strand
CGCCGGGCCGGACTTCCGCGCGCGGTTGCGCACTTGCGCCGCCGTCGTCTCGCGCTTCGTCTACAACGCCGCGGTCGAGATCGCGCAGGCCGGCGCGCCCGCGGTCGTCCTCCCCCTGACCGATGCGGGCGAGCGCGAGCAGACCCTGCGCGTCGAGGCCTTCGCGCGGCTCGGGTTGGTCGAGACGCCGCCCGCGCCCGACCCGGAGGCGCTGCTCGACGCCGTCAGGCGGGCGCGGACGCGGGGCCGGCGGCGAGGCGCGCCCGCGGTCGATCTCGGCGGCGCCGAGGCGAGCGCGCGCCTGTTGCTGACCTGATCGACCGCGCGCCCCGGCGCGGCGCAGACGCGCCACTTCGTCGCGGTCCGGCGCGGCGAGAGGCTATCGCGATAGGCTCGTCCGATGGCGGCGGCGACTGGGAGGCGCGCTCATGGACGTCAGCAAGGGACAGGTCGAAGTCGCCATCAAGGGCCTGCTTTCGCAGGATCGATACAAGCCGCTCTCCCCCCATGTCGGCGGGTGGTTCTGGGCCTCGAAGGCGGTGTGGACCGTGCTCTCGACGTTCCAGAGCCTCGGGCCCGCCGCCCTGGAGGCGATGGCGCGCACCGCTCTGGCCGCGCCGCAGGGCCTCGCCGACCTGCTCGCGGCGTTCGTGAGCGACCTGTTCGCCATCCTCGGGATCATCGCCGAGGAGGCCGGCGACATCCCCGCCGACGCCGACGCCTTCGGCCAGACGCCCGCCGGGCAACTGCTGCTCGGCGTGCTCGCCCCCGAGTGGCTGGCCGCATCCGGCGGCGAGGGGCGGTTGGCGCGGGCCGTCGCCGGGGTTCTGAATCCCGCGCCGTTGGCGGCGGGCTTCGCCGCCGCGACAGGCAAGAATGCGGGCGAGGCCGCCGGGCGCATCGCCTCCCGACTGGGCGGCGGGAGACGCTCCGCCCGGCGATAACGGCCATCTGTCTCCCGATTGGAAACGGTCTGGCGGGAACCATCGGGTTTATACGCTGTTTGGAAGGTTTATCCTCTTCTCCGCAAGCAAAGGGAGATGACCGATGGGCCTGCTCGTTGACGGCGAATGGCGCGACCAGTGGTACGACACCGGGAAGACCGGCGGCGCCTTCAAGCGCGACGAAGCCAGCTTCCGCAACTGGATCACCGCGGACGGGGCGCCCGGCCCCTCCGGCGAGGGCGGATTCAGGGCCGAGGCCGACCGCTACCACCTCTACGTCTCATACGCCTGCCCCTGGGCGCACCGCGCGCTGATCTTCCGGGCGCTGAAGGGGCTCGAGGAGATCGTGTCGGTCTCGGTCGTCTCGCCGCACATGCGCGACGACGGCTGGACCTTCGAGAAGAACTTCCCCGGCGTGACCGGCGACGACCTCTTCGGCGAGGCCTTCCTGCGCGACGTCTACCTCCGCGATACGCCCGACATGACCGGCCGCGTGACCGTGCCGCTGCTGTGGGACAAGGCGCAGGGGCGCATCGTCTCCAACGAATCCTCCGAGATCATCCGCATGTTCAACGGCGCCTTCGACGCGCTGACCGGCGACGCGCAGGACTTCCACCCAAAGCCCCTGCGCGAGGAGATCGCCGCGATCAACGCGCGCGTCTACGACACGGTGAACAACGGCGTCTACAAGGCCGGCTTTGCGACCACTCAAGAGGCCTACGAGGCCGCAGTCTTTCCGCTCTTCGAGAGCCTCGACTGGCTGGAGGGCCTGCTGAGCGCGCGCCGCTACCTCGCCGGCGACCGCGTCACCGAGGCCGACTGGCGGCTCTTCACCACGCTGATCCGCTTCGACGCGGTCTATCACGGCCACTTCAAGTGCAACCGCCGGCGCATCGCGGACTATCCGGCCCTCACCGGCTGGCTGCGCGAGATGCACCAGTGGCCGGGCGTCGCCGGCACGGTCGCCTTCGACCACATCGCGACGCACTATTACGCGAGCCACGAGACCATCAACCCGACGCGGATCGTCCCCATCGGCCCCCTGCCGGACTTCGACGCGCCCCACGGCCGCGAGCGCCTGAAAGCGGCCTGATCCGCGCCCTTCTCTCGGCCGCGCGGGGCCGTTAAGGCTGTCCCCGACGACGAGGGGGAGACGGCGCATGGAGCGCGAACAGGCGCTGAGACCTGCGGACGACGCGGCGCGGGGGCAGGCGCGGCGCATGGTGCGGCTGGCGCGCTTCGGCGCGCTGGCGACGCTGGCGGACGGCGGCTGGCCGATGGCGAGCCGGGTGGCGCTGGCGACGCTGATCGACGGCGCGCCGGTCTGCCTCGTCTCGCAGCTCTCCGCCCACACCGGCGCGATGGACGCCGACGCCCGCGTCTCGCTGCTGATCGGGGAGCCCGGCAAGGGCGACCCGCTGGCGCACCCGCGGCTGACGCTGTTCTGCGAGGCGCGCAGGCTCTCGCGCGAGGAGGACGGCGACGCCCGGCGGCGCTATCTCGCCCGCCACCCCAAGGCCGCGCTCTACGCCGATTTCGGCGACTTCGCGTTCTTCCGGCTGCCGCCGCTGCGCGCGGACTACAACGCCGGCTTCGGTTCGGCGCATGAGCTGGAGGCCGACGACCTGCGCCCGCGCGCCGACTGGCGCGGGCTGGCCGAAGGCGAGGCGGCGGCGGTGGAGCACATGAACGCCGACCACGGCGACGCGGTGGCGCATTACGCCCGCATCTGCGGCGCCGACCCCGCCGGCCCGCACGGCCCGCCCTGGCGGCTGACCGGCATCGACCCCGAGGGCGCCGACCTCGCCTGCGGCGACGACGTCCGCCGCCTTGAGTTCATGTCCCCCGTCGCGACGCCCGGCGCCCTGAGGGCGGCCCTCGTCGCGCTGGCCCGACGCGCGGTGTGAGGCGGCGGCGACGCAAGGGCAGACCGGCTGACGGCCGTGCGCGCCGCTCGCTCATGCGGGATCGCGACAGCGGGCGCTCGCGGAGCGGACGCCGTTGCCGCTCATGCGCCTCGGTGTCACTCTCCCGACCGCTTGAGGCGCGGGAGAATGTTGGATGAGCCTGGGGTTTCACAGAAGTCCGGACGGTAGACGCAGGATCAGCAACCGGCAGATCGATTTGCTCGGGTGGCTCCTGTTCACCATTTCGGCAATTTCGTTTGTTGTCGCAAGTGTGGGAAACTTTTGGGCGATGACAGGCAGCATGTTTTTTCTCGTTGCGTGCCTCGTGTTCATCATCCCCTTCTTCCGGGCTGACTGAGAGCCGGCGCCGACTGTCGGGCGCTTCGCTCGCCGCGCCCGCCATCCGCGGGGCTTGGCGCGCAGGGGCGAAGTCTGCGCGAGCCGGCCTTACGCCAGCGGCAGCGTCATCAGTTTCTCGGTTGCGATCTCCTCGGCGCCGAGCCGGTCGTAGAAGGCCAGCGCCGGGGCGTTGCGGCGTTCGACGCACCAGACCAGCCGCCCGGCCCCTTGCCCCCGCGCCGCCGCCGCGGCCGCCGCCATCAGCGCGTGGCCGACGCCGGCGCCCCGGGCGGCCTCGGCCACGTAGAGGTCGGAGATGAAGAACGCCGTCGCCGCGTCATCCATCCACAGCACCGGCGAGAAGGCGAGGTAGCCGGCGCAGGCGCCCTCCGTCTCGGCGATCAACACGTGCGCGGGGCCCTCGGGCCGCAGCGCCAGCGCCGCCATGGCCGCGGCCTCCGCGGCGGTGCGATGGGTCAGCTCGTCCGGCGTCGCGGCCATCGCGTTCAGCGTCGCCTCAAAATCGAGCATCATCGCCGCCAGCGCCGCCGCGTCTCGGGACGTTCCGGCCCGGACGCGCACGCCGCCGGCGTCTCCCGACGCTCCCTCTTCGCCGCCCGCCATCGCCCGCCTCTCCGCCGCCGCGTCCGCCTGCGGCGTCGGGCGCCGGGCGGGCTCAGTCAAGGGGAGAGCGCGTCACTCGATGTCGCCGACGAGGATCTCGCGCTTGCCGACATGGTTGGCCGGCGTCACGACGCCCTGCGCCTCCATCTCCTCCACCAGCCGCGCCGCGCGGTTGTAGCCGATCTGGAGCTTGCGCTGGATGTAGGAGGTCGAGCATTTCCGGTCCCGCGCGACGATGGCGACGGCGCGGTCGTAGAGCTGCTCCGCCGTCATCTCGCCGCCGAGGCCGAGCACCTCGTCCACCGAGGCCATCTCCTCGTCGTCGCCGCCTTCGGTGACGGCCGAGACGTAGTCCGGCGCGCCCAGCGTCTTGAGGTGCTTGACGACGTCCTCGACCTCCTCGTCGGTGACGAAGGGGCCGTGGACGCGCGTGACCCGCCCGCCGCCCGACATGTAGAGCATGTCGCCCTGGCCCAGCAGCTGCTCCGCGCCCTGCTCGCCGAGGATGGTGCGGCTGTCGATCTTGCTCGTCACCTGGAAGCTGATGCGGGTGGGGAAGTTCGCCTTGATCGTGCCGGTGATGACGTCCACCGAGGGGCGCTGCGTCGCCATGATGATGTGGATGCCGGAGGCGCGCGCCATCTGAGCGAGCCGCTGCACGCAGGCCTCGATCTCCTTGCCGGCGACCATCATCAGGTCGGCCATCTCGTCGACGATGACGACGATGTAGGGCAGCTTCTCGGGCGCGAACTCCTCGGTCTCGTAGACCGGCTCGCCGGTGACGTCGTCGAAGCCGGTCTGCACCGTGCGGGTGAACGGCTCCTCGCGCGCCTGCGACTCGGCAACGCGGGCGTTGTAGCCGTCGATGTTGCGCACGCCGAGCTTGGACATCTTGCGGTAGCGGTCCTCCATCTCGGCGACCGTCCACTTCAGCGCGACCACCGCCTTCTTGGGGTCGGTGACGACGGGCGAGAGCAGGTGGGGGATGCCGTCGTAGACGCTGAGCTCCAGCATCTTCGGGTCGATCATGATCAGGCGGCACTCCTCCGGCGCGAGCCGGTAGAGCAGCGACAGGATCATGGTGTTGATGGCGACCGACTTGCCCGAACCGGTGGTGCCGGCGATCAGCAGGTGCGGCATGCGCGCGAGGTTGGCCACGACCGGCTCGCCGGCGATGTCCTTGCCGAGCGCCAGCGCCAGCCGGTAGCCCGCGTCCTCATAGACCGGCGAGGCGAGCATCTCGCGCAGGTAGACCTTCTCGCGGCGGTCGTTGGGCAGCTCCACGCCGATGACGTTGCGCCCCGGCACGGTCGAGACGCGGGTGGCGACGGCGCACATGGAGCGCGCGATGTCGTCGCTGAGGCCGATGACGCGGCTGGCCTTGGTGCCGGGCGCCGGCTCCAGTTCGTAGAGCGTCACGACCGGGCCGGGGCGCACCGCGCCGATCTCGCCGCGCACGCCGTAGTCGTCGAGCACCGACTCCAGCATCCGCGCGTTCTCCTGCAGCGCCTCGGTGCTGAGCGGCGGCGCGGCGTCGGGGCGCTGCAGGAGAACGCGCGGATGCTGGAG
>CAYGUQ010000324.1:0-5395 GCA_964352995.1 uncultured Rhodobacterales bacterium | reverse complement strand
CAGGCCCAGCAGCACGTTGATCACGATCCCCGGCACGTTCAGCAGCGACAGGCCGAAGGTGGCGAAGCCCAGCACGAACACCGCCAGCACGACGCCGGGAACGGTCCCCGCGCCGCCGGTGATGGCGACGCCGCCGAGGATCACCATGGTGATCACGTCGAGCTCCCACCCCAGCGCGATGTTGGGGCGCACCACCCCGATGCGCGCGGTCAGCAGCGCCGCCGCAAGCCCCGCCGCCGCGCCGGAGGCGACGAACAGCCAGAACCGCAGCCGCGCCACCGGCACGCCGGAGAACCGTGCGGCCTCCGGGTTGGCGCCGATGGCGTAGAGCCTCCGTCCCGTCGCCGTCAGGTGCAGCACCGCCGCGAACGCCGCCGCAAGGCCCAGAAACAGCAGGAAGGACAGCGGCAGCGGCGGCCAATCCACCGCGTAGGTCTGGCCAAGCGCGAGGTGCCCGGGCGGAAAGGTCGTCAGGGCCCGGTCGCCCAGCGACACCTGGGCGACGCCGCGAAACAGCGACATCGTGCCGATGGTGATGACGATGGACGGCACGCCGATCCGCGTCACCAGCGCGCCGTTGAACGCCCCGCAGGCGGCTCCCACCGCCACGGCGACCAGCGGCAGCGACGCGGCGGGCCAGGCGGCCGCGGCGGCGTATCCTGCGGCGAGCGCCGCCAGCGCCACGATCGCCCCCACCGACAGGTCGATTTCGCGCGTCAGGATCAGCAGCGCCATCGGCAGGGCGATGATCGCCTTCTCGGAGAAGTTGTACGTCGCGTCGGCGAGGTTGTAGACGTCCAGAAACCACGGCGTCGCCAGAGCGTTGCCGACGAACACCGCCGCCAGCAGCGCGAGCAGGATGCTCTCCCAGCGCAGCAGCACGTCCGAGACGCGGCGCGGCGCGCGATCCGCCACGGCGTAGCGCGGCCCGGCCTCGTCCCTCATCGCGCGCCGCCGGCGCGACGCCGGGCCTCCGGCAGGATAAGCTTGGCGCCGCGCGTCTCGCTGCGGGCGTTCAGGACCACGGCGCCGAGGATCACCGCGCCCGCGATGGCCATCTGCCAGAACGGCGAGACCTGCATCACCGGCAGGGCGTTGACGATGACGCCCAGCAGCAGCGCCCCCAGCAGCGCGCCCGCAACCGTGCCTGCGCCGCCGCCGATCGACACGCCCCCGATCACGCAGGCGGCGATGACGGTCAGCTCGTAGCCCAGCGCGATCTCGGAATACGCGACCCCGTAGCGCGCGACCCAGAGATAGCCGCACAGCCCCGCCACCGCCCCGGCGATGGCGTAGACCAGCCGCTGTGCGGGCTCCAGCGCCACGCCGCAATAGCGCGCGGCCTCCGGGTTGCCGCCGACGGCGTAGAGGCCGCGGCCCGCCCGGGTGCGGGTCAGGAACACCTGCATGGCCAGCGCGACCGCGACGGCGATCCAGAACACGCTGCTCAGCCCGAGGAAGGTCAGCTTCGGGAACGCCGCGAAGGCCGCGCCCATCTCGCTGGCGTTCACCTGGTCGCCGCCGCCGATCACCACGATCATGCCGCGAAAGATCGCGAGCGTCCCCAGCGTCACCACGATGGGCGGAATGCCCAAGCCCGCGATCAGCGCGCCGTTGAGCAGCCCCAGCCCCGCGCCGATGGCCGCACCCAGCGCGAGGAACGCCACCGCGGGCAGGTCCGGGTTGTGCTGGCTCACCAGCCCGACCAGCATTCCCGTCAGCGCCAGGTTCGCCGCCACCGACAGATCGATCCCCCGCGTCAGGATGACCGCCGTCTGCGCCAGCGCCATCATGAACAGGAAAGCGGTCTCGTTGAGCATGTTCAGCAGG
Source organism: uncultured Rhodobacterales bacterium (assembly GCA_964352995.1). Lineage (GTDB taxonomy): Bacteria > Pseudomonadota > Alphaproteobacteria > Rhodobacterales > Rhodobacteraceae > Rubrimonas. Next base: position 3,565 of record CAYGUQ010000324.1, on the reverse strand, counting down.
TTGGCCGGCGCGACGAACACCGGCGCATAGCCGCCCACCGCCGCCGCGATCAGCACGATCAGCGCGGCGAGCAGCGCCTCGCGACTGGCGAGCAGCGCGCTCACGCCGCGCGCGCCCGGGCGCCGGTGGCGGCCGCGACGATGGCCTCGGCGCTGAAGTCGGCGCGGTCGAACCGGGCGACGACGCGCCCCTCGTGCATCACCAGCGCGCGGTCAGCCAGCCCCATGATCTCGGGCAGCTCGGAGCTGACGAGGATCACCGCAAGCCCCTCCTCGGCCAGTTCGCCGACGAAATCGTGCACCGCGGCCTTCGAGCCCACGTCGATGCCCTTGGTCGGCTCGTCGAGGATCACCACGCGCGGCTTCGTCGCCAGCCATTTGGCGATCACCACCTTCTGCTGGTTGCCGCCCGACAGCTCCGCGAGGCGCTGGTCCCAGTGCGCGGCCTTCACCGACAGCCGCCCGCCCAGAGCGCGCGTCGCCTCCGCCTCGGAGGCCCTGGAAAGCCACGGCCCGCGGACGTGGCGCGCCAGCGAGGCGAGCGTCGTGTTCTCGCGCACCCCCATCGACAGGATCGCGCCCTGATGCTGGCGATCCTCGGGCACATAGGCGAGGCCCGCCGCTATGGCGTCCTGCGCGCCGCCAATCTTCGCGGGCGCCCCGTCGATGCGCACCGTCCCGTCCGTGGGGCGCGACAGCCCGAACAGGCACTGCATCGCCTCCGACCGGCCGGCGCCGACCAGCCCGTAGAGGCCGAGGATCTCGCCGCGCCGAAGACTGAACGACACGTCGGCGAACTCCGTGGCGTTGCTCAGCCCCTCGACTTCCAGCGCCATCGGCCCCGGCGCGATGGCGCGCTTGGGGAACACCTGGTCGATCGGCCGGCCGACCATCAGCCGCACGAGGCCCGCCTCGTCGACGTCGCGCGTCAGACCCTCGCCGACCTTGCGGCCGTCGCGCAGGCAGATCCAGCGGTCGGCGATGCGGAAAATCTCGTCGAACTTGTGGCTGATGAACAGCACCGCGCGCCCTTCGGCCTTCAACGCGCCGACAAGCGCGAAAAGCTCGTCGATCTCGTGGCGAGACAATGCGGCGGTGGGCTCGTCCATGATGATCACGCCCGCCTCGTGGCTGAGCGCGCGGGCGATCTCGACCATGTGCTTCTGCGCGACCGACAGCGTCTTGACCAGCGCGTCGGGCGCGAAGTCGGCGTCGATGCGCTTCAGCAGAGCGCCCGCGCGCGCGCGCATCGCGGCCCGGTCGATCAGCAGCCCGCCGAAGCCCCGCCGCATCGGCATGTGGCCCGTGAAGATGTTCTCGGCGACCGACAGTTCGTCGAACATCACCGTTTCCTGGTGGATCGCCGCCACCCCGGCGGCCCAGGCGTCGCGCGGCGAAGCCAGCGCGCGCGCCGCGCCGCCGATCGCCACCTCGCCCGCGGAGGGTTGATGGATGCCGGTCAGGATCTTGACGATGGTGGACTTGCCCGCGCCGTTCTCGCCGACCAGCGCCGTCACGGCGCCGGGCGCAAGGTCGAACGAGACGTCCTCCAGCGCGCGCACGCCGGGAAAATCCTTGGTGACGCCGCGAAGCGAAAGCGCAGGTGTCATGGGCTGGGGTCCGGTCATGACGAAGGCGGCTCCCTCGCGGGGAGGGAGGCGCCGGTCTGCGGGAGCGCGGGCCGATCAGAAGATCGCCGCGAACTCCTCGACGTTCGACCTGTCGAACGTGAACGGCGCCCCCATCGCGGCCTCGCCGTCGGCCCCGATGGTGGTCTCGCCTTTCTTGCCCATGCTCACGGTCTTGCCCGGCCCGGCGTCGCCGCCGTTCAGGATACCGGCCATGATCATCGTGGCGGAATAGCCGTACTCCACCGGGTTCCAGATCGCGAAGCTGTCGCAGGCGCCCGCGAGCACCGCCGCCTTCATCTCCGAGGGCAGGCCGAGGCCGGTGATGTAGACCTTGCCCACCAGACCCATGTCCATGATCGCCTTGGCCCCGGCGCGGATGCCGATCGTGGTGGGCGAGATCACGCCGCGCAGGTTCGGGTGCGCCTGCACCAGCGCCTGCATCTCGCGGTAGCTCTTGTCGTCCTGGTCGTCGCCGTAGACCGTCGCCACATGCGGCATCTTCGCATAGCGCGGGTCCTTCCACTCGTCCATCATCGCGGCGATCCACGAGTTCTGGTTGGTCATGGTCGAGGCCGCGGACAGGATGGCGACCTCGCCCTCGTTGTTCAGCGTGTCGCCGATCATCTGCACCTGCTTGGCGCCGATCAATGGGGTGGAGGACGCGTTGAGGTGCATCACCCGGCCGTCCTGCGCGATGGCGCTGTCGAACGAGATCACCTTGACGCCCCGCTGCGCGGCCTTCTTGCCGACCGGCACGAGCGCGTTGGCGTCGTTGGCCGAGACGATGATCCCGTCCACCCGCTGGGCGATCAGGCTGTCGATCACCGCGATCTGGTCCTCGGGCGTCGGCTTGGTCGGCGCGGTGTAGATGATCTCCATGCCGCCGACCTCGGCCGCGGCCTCGCGCGCGCCGTTGGCGCAGGCGTCGAAGTAGCTGTTGCCGAGGTTCTTCACCACCATCGCCACGCGCCTGTCGGCGGCGAGGGCCGCGCGCGGCAGAAGCGCGGGGGCGGCGAGCGTGGCGGCGCCGAGCGTCAGCAGGCGGCGGCGGCTGGGCGCGAGAATGCTGTCGGTCACGGGTGGCTTCCTCCCAGGAGCTGCGGGCCGTTCCGTCGGCCGCTATGGCGCGATGCTAGGCGGTTGCGAAGCGGAGTTGAAGCGGTATTCATCAGAGTGCGAACGCGCCGCTTGCGCCCGCCAGCACCCCGCCGCAGGAGACGCCGCATGCCCCTCCCGACGCCGCTCGCCGACCGCTGGGACGACGCCCACGCCGCCACGCTCGACGGGCCGGGGCTGCTGCTCTACCGCTCCAACCTGCTTGGCGCGGACCTGCGCATCACCAATTTCGGCGGCGGCAACACCTCGGCGAAGCTGGATGCGACCGATCCGCTGACCGGCGAGCCGGCGCGCGTGCTCTGGGTCAAGGGCTCGGGCGGCGATCTCGGCTCGATGCGGCTCGACGGCTTCGCCACGCTGTATCTGGACCGGCTGGAGCGGCTGAAGGCGCTCTACCGCGGCCCGGCGCATGAGGACGAGATGGTGGGCTACCTGCCCCACTGCGCCTTCAACCTCAACCCGCGCGCGGCCTCGATAGACACGCCGCTGCACGCCTTCGCGCCGCATGACCATGTGGACCACGTCCACCCCGACGCGGTGATAGCCATCGCCGCGAGCGCGGACGCCGAGACGCTGACGGAGGAGATTTTCGGCGGCGAGATCGGCTTCCTGCCGTGGCGGCGGCCGGGCTTCGAGCTTGGCCTGCAACTCGGCGCCATGGCGGCCGACCCCGCGCTGCGCGGCGTGGTGCTGGGCGCCCACGGGCTGTTCACCTGGGGGCCGACGCCCGCCGACTGCTACCGCACGACGCTGCGGATCATCCAGCGCGCGGGTTGAGGTTGAAGGCGCAGTGGGGCAGGTAGCCCACCATCTCGTCCT
>CAYGUQ010000323.1:0-5398 GCA_964352995.1 uncultured Rhodobacterales bacterium | reverse complement strand
TGTTCATCAGCTCCGGCTGGCAGAGCGACCTTCTCGCGACCGTGGGCCTCGCCGCCATCGCGACCCTGAACCGCCGCGCCCTCGCCCGCGAGGGGCCGGCGCCCGGCGACCGCGGCCCGGCCGCGCACGAAAAAACCAACAGGGGAGATGACTCATGAGGAAGATGCTCGGACGCTGCCTGATCGCCGCCGCTGCGCTGGCGCTGCCCGCAGCGGGCGGAGCGCAGGACTATGTCTCGATCGGGTCCTGCCCGGTCACCTGCACCGCCTATGTGTGGTCGGCGGGGATCGCCGATGTGATCAACAAGACCGTCCCCGGCGTCGAGGCTACGGCGGAGGAGACCGCGGGCTACGTCGCCAACATCGGGCTGCTGCAGAACGGCGAGCTCGAGGCCGCAATGGCCACCTCGCTGGCCGCCTACGAGGCCTACACCGCGACCGGCAACTACGCCGGCACCGAGCCGGGCAAGATCATGGCCTGGATGGCCATCGCGCCGGTGGCGATGCACGTCATCACTGTCGAGGGCAGCGGCGTCGACAGCCTCGCCGCGATGAAGGGCCGGCGCGTCGGCATGGGCCAGCCGGGCGGCGTCTCGATGCTCGACGCCGACATCGTGATGGCGCGCGTCGCGGGCGTCGACTTCACGCCGTTCCGCGTCAACCTCGGCGAGATGGTCGACATGCTGGGCGACGGCAACCTTGACGTGGCGCTGTGGAACGGCTCGTTCCCGCTCGCGCCCGCGATCCGGCTGGCCTCGCAGCGGCCGATGCGGCTGCTGCCGGTGCCCGACGACTTCTTCGCGGCGCTGCAGGCGGACTATCCGCCCTATTTCCGCGTCACCATCCCCGGCGGCACCTATGCGGGCGTGCCCGACGACGTGCGGACCTTCGGGTTGTCGAACGGGCTGGTGATCTCGGCCGACGTGCCGGAGCAGCGGGTCTACGACATGACGAAGGCCATCTTCGAGAACCTCGAGACGCTGCGCGGCGTCCATGCGGGCTTCAAGGGCCTGACGCCGGAAACCGTGCTCGACGGCTTCGGCTCTCCGCTGCACCAGGGCGCGCTGCGCTACTACCGCGAGATCGGCGCGCCAGGCGTCGAGGAGTTCGTCGCCCGCACCGGCGGCTGACGCCCGCCCCCGCCGGACCGCGCGCGCCGCGGTCCGGCGCCGCCCCAGACCTGCCGGAGTGCCCCATGAGCCGCCCCAACATCCTCGTCATACAGGCCGACCAGATGACCGCGCTGTGCCTCGCGGCCTACGGCAAGCCCTACGCGATCACGCCCAACATCGACGCGTTGGCCGAGGGCGGCACGATTTTCGCCAACAGCTACTGCAACAACCCTGTCTGCGGCCCGTCGCGCGCGTCGATGATGACGGGGCGGCTGTCGTCCGACGTCGGCGTCTACGACAACGGGGCGGAGTTCGCGCCTTCCGAACCGACCTACGCCCACTACCTGCGCAGGCTGGGCTATCGCACGACGCTGGCGGGAAAGATGCACTTCGTCGGGCCCGACCAGCTCCACGGCTTCGAGGAGCGGCTGACGACCGACATCTACCCTTCCGACTTCGCCTGGACCCCCGACTGGAGCCGCACCGACGAGCCCTATGCGCCCTCGGTCATGAGCCTGTTGAGCGTGGTCGAGGCCGGCCCCTGCGAGCGCAACCTCCAGATCGACTACGACGAGGAGGTGTTCGTCGCGGCGCGCCGCCATCTCTACGACCACGCCCGCTCGACCGACGACCGGCCCTTCCTGCTGCACGTCTCGTTCACCCAGCCGCACAACCCTTTCGTGGCCGGGCGCGAGCACTGGGACCGCTACGAGGGGCGCGACATCCCGGACCCCGCGGCCCCCTACATCCCCTACGAGGCGCGGGACCCGTGGTCGCAGCGTTACTTCCTGACCATCCGGCAGGACGAGTTCGACGTGACGCCTGAACAGGTGCGCGCGGCGCGGCGCGGCTACATGGCGATGGTCAGCGCGATCGACGACCATGTGGGCGGGCTCGTCGCGACGCTGAAGAGCATAGGGCGGTACGAGGACACGGTCATCCTGTTCACCGCCGACCATGGCGAGATGCTCGGCGAGCGGGGGATGTGGTACAAGTTCAATCCGTTCGAGGCCTCGGTGCGCGTGCCGCTGATCGCGCGCGGGCCGGGGTTCCGGCAGGGCCGACGCGAGGCGGCGCTGGCCTCGCTGGTCGACCTGTTGCCGACCCTGACCGACATCGCCAGCGACGGCGCCTTCGGCGATTTCGCCGCGCCCTGCGAGGGCCGCAGCCTGTTCGCCCTGCCAGAGCGTCGCAGCCCGGACGACCGCATCTTCATCGAGTTCACCGGCGAGGGCCTCTACGCCCCGGCGCTGATGGTGCTCAGCGGCGACCGCAAGATGGTGCACTGCCGGACCGACCCGCCGATGGTCTTCGACATCGGGAGCGACCCCCTGGAGCAGACCAACCGCGCCGACGACCCCGCTTGGGCGGAGACCGTCGAAGCCCTGTCGGCGACCGTCGCCGAACGGTGGGACGAGGCGGCGCTGGAGCAGGCCATCCGCGCCTCGCAGCGCAAGCGCCTGTTCGTGCAGGAGGCGATGAAGCACGGGCGGTTCCCGGCGTGGGACTACGGCCCTCCGCGCGACCCGGCGCGCCAGTATGTTCGCGGCGGACTCGACCCCAGCACCACGGCGACCAAGCAGCGCGGGCGCTTTCCCTATGTGCCCGTCACGCCGCCGCAGTTCCCTCGCCACGCATCGCGCGGCGAGGGGGGCTGAGGCCCGGGCGGCATGGGGGCTGACAGCGGCGGCTGCTGCGCCGGGCGCGGGCGGCCCGACCCCGACGTCGACTGGCTCGACGCGGCCCTCGCCGTGCCCTTGGCCGATGCGGCGGTGCGCCGCCGGATCCGGGATGGGCTGGTGGAGATCCCCGCCAGGTTCTTCGACTACGGCGCCCGGCGCACGACCCGACCCGCCGACCTCGACGCGCCGCGCCTGCGGGTCAAGCTGCGCCCCTTCCTGATCGCCCCTGTCGCCGTCACCAACGCCGCCTTCGCCGCCTTCGCCGCCGACACGGGCTACCGAACCGTCGCCGAGCGCGAGGGGTGGAGTTTCGTCTTCCACCTGCTGCTCGCCGACCCCGCGGCGTGGCCCCATTCACCGCCTGGCCTGCCCTGGTGGCGCAGGGTCGACGGCGCATCCTGGCGCCTGCCTGAGGGGCCGGGCGGCACGCTCGACGGCCGCGGAGACCACCCGGTCGTGCATGTCTGCTGGTACGATGCGCTGGCCTATTGCCGCTGGTCAGGCACGAGGCTGCCTTTCGAGGTGGAGTGGGAGGGCGCCGCGCGGGGCGGCCTCGCCTGCCGGCGGTTTCCCTGGGGCAACGAGCTGACACCGGGGGGCCGACACGCGATGAACATCTGGCAGGGGCGCTTTCCCGACCACAACGCCGCCGAGGATGGGCATGTCGGCACGGCGCCGGTGGACGCCTTCGCGCCCAACGGCTTCGGCCTCTACAACGCCACCGGCAACGTCTGGGAGTGGGTGATCGACCGCTTCGGCCCACGCGACGGTCTCCACCCTTCGCCCGACGCGGCCGCGGCCAAGGCCGTTTCCGGCGGGCGGCGCGTGCAGCGCGGCGGCTCGTATCTGTGCCACGACAGTTACTGCGACAGGTATCATGTCCACTCCCGCACATCGAACGACGCCGACAGCACCACGGGCAACTGCGGCTTCCGCGTAGCGAGTTGAGGTTCGCAGGTCCTTTTCGCGAGACTCCGGCCTTCCGGGATTCGCAGCATGAATCCATGCGGTTGCGCAGGTCGGATGAGCAAGCCCTCGCCGGCTCGCCGCCGCACGACGAACTGGTCCGCCTGCAATACGGCCCTGCGCAAGCGGGGCTCGCTCTTGATCTGGCTGGACCGGGAGATGGCCCGGCTCGCGCCGCCACGGTCGTCCGCCGGCGCCGCCATCCGGTTCCGGCTGCCATCAAGGGCGCAGGGCGCCCGGAGAACAGTCCGCCCGACTGCGCACCCTGCCGCCACCGGCGCAAGGCGCCCCGGCTGTGGATACGGAGACTTCCGACATCCGCCCCGTCGATCTCGCGCCCGCTTCCGAAGGGGATGGCCCCCTCTCGGCCGCGTTGCGCTCCTTCGCCGGGGGCGCGCGCCGGCGCGTTCCTGAGCCGATGCGCGCGGCGGCGCCGGCGCGTAGCGTCGAAGACGCGCCGTGCGGCGGCGATGACGAGCTACGCGCCGCGCAGGCCGCGATCGGCCAGGCTGCGATAGGCGATCCGGTCCAGAACGCATCGGCCTCGGAATGGCCGGCACGCACGCCCGGCGCCCTTGGGTAGCGGTCCGGGCTTGCCCGGACGAAACCGTCCTGTGGACGGTTTGGCTCGAGCCAAGGCGCGGAGGGCGCCTGCCGTGCTCGGTCACGGCGACGGCCGCCATCGCCGCGCGGCTGATGATCCCGCCGCCCTCGCGGACCTTGATGCAGGCGGCGTCGCGCCGGAGGTAGGGCCAAGCTCCTTCGAGGGGCCGTCGAAGGAAGGCGCTCACCCGCTCGCCGATCTCGGCGTGGGCGCGAAGCGCGTTGACGGCGCTCTTGCTCGCGGCCTTTCCGACGAGGCGGCGGATCGAAGTCGATCCCGCACCCGTCGCCGGCGCGACCGGCCGCCTGCCGCGTTCGGCGGGGCTGCCCGCGCGCAGCCGGTATCGGGAGCATGAAGAATGTCGTCAGGTCAGGGCCGACGCGGGCTCCTCGCACCGGTCCGCCTCCACCACACGGCGCATGAGGGCTCGGGCGGGATCACGGGGCCGGACTGGTCCGCATCGGGGCGAAGAGCGGAAGCCGGACCATGATGCGTGCGCCGCCGTCAGGCGCGTCGTCGATCTCCACCCGGCCGCCGTGCGCCTCGGCCAGGCTTCGCACGACGGCGAGGCCAAGACCTGCGCCGCCGGTCTCACGCGCGCGCGACGTGTCGGCTCGCGTGAACGGTTCGAGCAGGAGGCCGCGCTGGTCGGGCGGGATGCCGGGTCCTTCGTCGTCAACGGTCAACACGGCCTCCTGCGGATCGACGGCGACATGGAGATGCGCGCGCTTTCCGTATTTGAGGGCGTTGTCGATCAGGTTCGCCACGATCCGCCGCAGCGCCAGACGATCGCCCAGCACGCTCGCGTCGATCGCCTGGCGCCCGGCCGTGAAGCGCACCGCGGCGCCGGCGGCCTGGCGGTCGGCGGCTTCGGCGGCGACCAGAGCCGGGAAATCGACGAGCTCCTGGTCGAGTTCGCTCGCGCCGGCCCTGCTCGCCAGAAGGGCGTCGTCGAGCAGGGCGATCATGTCGGCGATGTCGGCGGCGGCGCGCGCGCGCTCGGTCTCGTCGGCGATCAGGTCCGTCCGCAGATGG
>CAYGUQ010000322.1:4692-5408 GCA_964352995.1 uncultured Rhodobacterales bacterium | reverse complement strand
GGCGGGCTAGTCGGGGTCCGCGAATCGAAGCGGTGCGGCGTCCGCCGAAGCCGCGGCGTCCGAAAGGGTCATCATGCGGCCTCATCGATGCGATGCGGGCCGAGGATAGCGATACCGGCGGGGGGCCGAAAGGGCGTCGGCGCGGATCAGGCCTGCGGGAGACGCTCCAGCGAGGCGCGCGCGACGGCGGCCACTTCGGCGTAGGCCCGGTTCACGGCGTCGCCCGGGGGCGACCGGCCGCAGAGCGCCTCCAGCGACAGGGCGGTGGCGCTCAGGCGGCTCAGGCCGACCTGCGCTGACATGCCGCCGACCTCATGGGCGAGACGGCCCAGGGGCTCGACCTCGCCCGCGGCCGACATGCCGTCCATCTGGCCCAGCCGCTCGGTGATGATGGCGCGGGTCTTCGACAGCAGGGCGCCGGTCGCGTCGCCGAAGATGGCGCGCAGACCTTCCACCACCGCCTCGTCGACGAGCGCGACGCCGTCTTCGACCAGACTTGCGCTTTGTGCGTTGCCCATGCGCCTCTCCTTCGCGACACGGGGAGGACGATCACGGCACAGGCTTAAGATTTCGTATCCAAGGGACCCGACGCGCGAAGTCCGCCGACGTCGATCCCGCGGAGATTGCGATAGTCCGGCGCCAGCCGGCGCCGCACGCGCGGGTCGGCGCCGTCGACGCCGCCGACCCGCGCGTGCGGCGCCGAACCGGACGAGAAG
>CAYGUQ010000322.1:3381-4682 GCA_964352995.1 uncultured Rhodobacterales bacterium | reverse complement strand
AGAAGGGCGGCCATCGCGCATTCGGCGGCCTCGGTCGCGCCGTCGTCGATCTTCAGCGCGACGCCGAGCGCCGGCCGGCCGTCGGCTGCGGGCAGTATGGCGATGAAGCTGCCCTCGGCGCCGGTCTTGATCGCCGCGCGGCCCGCGGCGGCCTCCATCAGCTCGGTGCAGGCGCGTCCGGCGCCGGCGACCTCGAAGGGGTGCGCCATCATCGCGTCGCGCAGCCGCGCCGCCGAGGCCGCGCGCAGCCCGCCGCCGAAGCCCGTCTGCGGGTCGGCCACGCGGGCCGCGGCGAGGGCGAGGCCGCGCAGGCGCACGGCGAAGTTTGGCGCCGAGCAGCCGTCCACCGCCCATCCCATCGGCGTCTCCTCGTCGGCGGCCTGCGAGAACGCCTCCTGCGCCGCCTTCTGCACCGGATGGTCGATGGCGACGTAGTCGGCCGTCGGCGCGCCGAGATGCCGGGCGAGCGTGAGGAAGCCCGCGTGCTTGCCGGAGCAGTTGTTGTGGAGCTGGCTGGCCTTCTCGCCGGCGGCGCGCAGCGCGTCCCGCGCCGCCTTCTCCTTCGGCGGATGGGCGCCGCACATCAGGTCGCTTTCGCCGAGCCCCATTTCGGCGAGCCACCGCGCGACCTGACCGGAGTGCGTCGCCGAGCCCTCGTGCGAGGCGCAGGCGAGCGCGAGGCGGCGGGCGTCGAGCCGGCGGGCGTCCGCCGCGCCGCTTTCGACCAGCGGCAGCGTCTGGAACAGCTTGATCGCGCTGCGCGGCAGGATGCGGCGCTCCACGTCTCCGGCGCTCTCGACGATCGCGCCTCCGGCCGCGCAGACGGCGTAGGCTCCGCGGTGGCGGCGCTCGACGACGCCCCCTCGCAGCGCCACGGCGAGCACCGGATCGGCCGGCGCGGTCGGAAGGTCAGTCATCGAAGAGCTCCTCGGCGAATTCCGCGCCCAGCGCCTCGCGCAGGCGGGCGACGGCGAGGCGCAGGCGCGACTTGACGGTGCCGAGCGGCGCGCCGAGCGCCGCGGCGGCCTCGCTCTGGCTGAGGCCCTCGTAATAGGCGAGGCGCACGACCTCAAGCTGGTCCGGCGGCAGGGCGCCGAGCGCCGCGCGCACCGCAGCGTCCCGGTCGGCCGCAGCGGCGGCGACGTCGGCGGGCGGCGCCGGGTCCGGCTGGAAATGCGGGTCGAGCGGGTCCGGCTCGGGCCTGCGGCGGCGCATCAGGTCGATCCGCCGGTTGCGCGCTAAGGTGAAGAGCCAGGTGCCGGCGCCGCCGCGCGGTCGGGAAGGCCCCGACGTCACGGGGT
>CAYGUQ010000322.1:0-3371 GCA_964352995.1 uncultured Rhodobacterales bacterium | reverse complement strand
GACCGTGAGCATCACCTCCTGCGCCGCCTCGTCGGCCTCGTGGCGCGGAAACCCGGCGCGCTGCATGAAGGCCTTCACCCGCCCGGCGTAGCGCCCGAACAGCTCGGCGAACGCCGCGCGGTCTCCGGCGGCGACGCGCAGCATCAGCGTGTCGTCGCTGTCCTCCGCCGCCGGAGCGGCGGCGTCGCGGGCGTCGGCGGGATTTTCGCTCAAGGTGCGGCAGCCTTCACGGGAAACCGGCGCCGGGGCGCGCCATCCCCGGTCGGCAAGTCTGGCGTCGGCGCCCGCCTTGGGGCTAGACTAGAGCTTAATCGGCCTTGATGAAACAGGGTCGCGGCCGTGGCGGCGCCGCCGCGCGGTCGGGAAGGCCCCGACGTCACGGGGTCGTGAGGCGGAACTGGCGAGACGGAGCGGCGCGACATGGCGATGGCGAAGAGTGCGAGAGGGGCGGCCGGCTTGGCGCTGGCGGCGATGAGTGTGGCTGCGGCGCTCTGGAGCGCGGCGCCGGCGGCGGCGCAGGCGGTGGACCGGGCCGGCGCGCAGCAGAACTGGAGCGTCTTCGAGTCCGGCTCCGGGGCCACGCGGCTGTGCTGGATCGTGTCGGCCCCAAAATCATGGGTCGCCCAGCGCGACGGCCGCCGCGTCAGCGCCAGCCGGGGCGACATCTACCTGATGGTGTCGGTGCGCCCGTCCGACGGCGTGCGCAACGAGGTCAACACCGTGGTCGGCTACCCCTTCCGCGAGGGGTCGACCGTGCGGGTGCAGATCGGCTCGGACACCTTCGCGATGTTCACGGACGGCGAGAACGCCTGGTTCGAGAACGCCGCCGCGGACGACCGGGCCGTCGCCGCCATGAAGCGGGGCGCGGACGCCAAGCTGACGGGCGTCTCCTCGCGGGGCACGACCACGATCGACACCTATTCGCTGATCGGCTTCACCGCGGCGCTCGAGGAGGCCCAGCGCCTCTGCTCCTGATGCGGGCGCGGCGCGCCGGGACGCCGCCTCTCCGCAGCGGCGCAAGGCTTGCGTTGCGTCGGAGAGCGCGGCGGCCTATCTGACGCGGATGACCGGAATCGCTCCCCTCGTGCCCGAGACGGCGCCGCTGAAGCGCGCGCCGGCTCAGGCGCGCCAGAACCTCATCGGCCTGCCGCGCGACGCCCTCGCGGCGACGCTGGAGGCGGCGGGAACGTCGCCAGCGCAGGCCCGGATGCGCGCCGGACAGCTCGCGGGCTGGCTATACCAGCGCGGAGCGCACGACTTCGAGACCATGACGAGCCTCTCCAAGAGCTTCCGCGCCGAGCTTGCCGAGACGTTCCGCATCGACCGCCCGCAGATCGTCGAACGGCAGGTCAGCGAGGACGGCACCCGCAAGTACCTGCTGCGCATCGACGGCGGCCACGAGGTCGAGGCGGTCTACATCCCGGAGGAAGACCGCGGCACGCTCTGCGTGTCGTCCCAGGTTGGCTGCACCCTAACCTGCTCGTTCTGCCACACCGGCACGCAGAAGCTGGTGCGCAACCTGACCGCGGCGGAGATCGTCGGTCAGATCCTCGTCTGCCGCGACGATCTCGGCGAATGGCCGAAGCCCGGCGAGCGCCCGCAGGCGAGCATCGACGGCCGCCGGCTGCTCTCCAACATCGTGCTGATGGGCATGGGCGAGCCGCTCTACAACTTCGAGGGCGTGCGCGACGCGATGAAGCTGGCGATGGACGGCGACGGGCTGAGCCTGTCGCGCCGGCGCATCACGCTGTCGACGTCGGGCGTGGCGCCGATGATCCCGCGCTGGGGCGCCGAGGCCGGCACGATGCTCGCCATCTCGCTGCACGCGACCACCGACGACGTGCGCGACCAGCTCGTGCCGATCAACCGCAAGTGGAACATCGCCGCGCTGCTCGACGCGTGCCGCGCCTATCCGCGCCTGAGCAACGCCGAGCGCATCACGTTCGAATACGTGATGCTGAAGGACGTCAACGACAGCGACGCCGACGCCAGGCGCCTCGTGCGGCTGATCGCCGGCATCCCCGCCAAGATCAACCTGATCCCGTTCAACGCCTGGCCGGGCGCCAGCCACGAGCGGTCTGGCTGGGAGCGGATCGAGGCCTTCGCCGAGATCGTGAACCGCGCCGGCTACGCCAGCCCGGTGCGCACCCCGCGCGGGCAGGACATTCTCGCCGCCTGCGGCCAGCTCAAGAGCGCGACCGAGCGCGGACGCCGCAGCGCCGCGCAGGTGGCGGCTGAAACCGCCGCGGGCTGAGCCGCGTTCATCGAGCTTGAAGCCGCCCGGCGCCCGGTCCACTGATCGGGCGGCGGAGCGGCGTAACCGCGTCAGGAGATGCGCGATGGACGTATTCGAGTGCCCGTGCTGCGGCGCGCGCATCTTCTTCCGGAACCCCGCCTGCATGGCCTGCGGCGCCGAACTGGTCTTCGACCCGCAGGGCCGGCGCTTCGCGTCGACCGAGACGTCGCAGCCCTGCGCGAACCGCGACGCCATCGGCTGCAACTGGGTCGCGGCGGGGGGCGGCGGGCGCGGCGGCGACCTGGGGGCCTTCTGCGCAGCCTGCGCCATGACGCGGACCTCGCCCGACCGCGGCGTCGACGACAACGACGCGCTCTGGGCCGAGGCCGAGGGCGCCAAGCGCTGGGTGGTCGCCGGCCTGATGCGCTGGGGCCTCTTCACCGAGGCCGACCCGCACGCGCCGCCGGTGTTCGACATGCTCTCCGAAAGCACCGCCGGCGGGGCCGCGCAGGTGACGATGGGCCACATGGAGGGCGTCGTGACGCTCAACGTCGCCGAGGCGGACCCGGCGATCCGCGAGGCCAGGCGGGCGGAACTCGCCGAGCGCTACCGCACGATGACCGGGCATGTCCGCCATGAGCTCGGCCACCTCGTCTTCGAGCGGCTGGCGCAGGCGCCGGGATTTCTCGCCGCGTTCAGGCCGCTCTTCGGCGACGAGCGCGACGACTACGGCGCCGCGCTCGACGCCCATTACGCCAACGCCGCCGACGGCGAGGCCCCGCCGCCCGAGGGGCATCTGACCGACTACGCCGCGGCGCATCCGCACGAGGACTGGGCGGAGACCTTCGCCCACCACCTGCACCTCGTCGACATCGTCGACAGCGCCGCGCGCGTGGGTCTGTCCTCGCCCGCGCTGGAGACGGCCGGCGGCGCCGGCTTCGACCCCTACGCCGCCGACGACGCCGAGACCGTGCTCAATGTCGGCGGAGAGCTCTCCATCGCGCTGAACCACGTCAACCGTTCGATGGGCCTCGCCGACGTCTATCCCTTCGTGCTGACGCCGCCGACGCGCGAGAAGCTCGGCTTCGTGCATCGCTGGCTTCCGGCGGCGGGCGGAGGGGCGGCGCGGTGACGC
>CAYGUQ010000321.1:0-5431 GCA_964352995.1 uncultured Rhodobacterales bacterium | reverse complement strand
AGGGCCTCGGCCTCGAGATCGCCACCCCCGACGAGGCCCGCGAACGGCTGGCGCTGAAAGGAGCCGACCGCGTCGCGTTCTGAGGCTTCACAGAGACGGGACGACACCGCGAGAACATGGGGCGCCCGCCGTATTGAGGGCGAGTTACCGGCAATCTGAAGGCGGACTTGAGATAAGGTGCGGGTCCTGGTTGAGCTGACCGGTGGCGATGCCTCGATGAGCGATGCGCTGTTGGCGGGCGCACCGGCCCCGGCCACATGGCGGCCGCGTTGGGCCTGGCGCTGACTGAAAGCAAAACGATGGTCGCGGCGCTGCAACAAGTCGTCGTCGATGCGCAAGCCGCCGAGCACTGCGCATTCCGCCGTCGGTGCACATGGCGCGGCGCGCTTCGGCCGACGAAAGACCACTGCTCCCGGAAGCTGATCACCCGTGCGGCGTCGTTGGGCTGCGCGCCTCGCTGCAGTCGATGCCGCTGCGGCGTCGCCTACCGGCGCAGCGGCACGCCTGTCGCAGAGATCATGCCGGATCGCTGCACGCCGGCCTATGGGCGGATCTTGGTGTTGATGGATAGCTGGCTTCCTTATTGGCAGCCTAGAGCGCTGATGGGTGAACTCTTGCCGCTGAGCTTGGACTGCGCCGCAGCAGCATAGTGAATGAGCGCTCAGTCCGGCTTCAGGGTGCGAGTTCAACCAGTTCAGGTCGCCATTTCATTGGCCGCTCCCGGCGCGAAAAACCTCATGCGCTCCGATGTCGGCGCTCGTGCGACAGCGCGCCAGTGCGGCCACGCCCCCTACGTCCGACGCAGTCCCAAAAGGTTTTGCGGCAGTGTGCGCAAAGCGGCGGCGGCGGCGGCGGGCGGCTACTCCCAAAGCGCGTCGCGCAGGGGCGACACGGCGTTGGCGTGGGCGGCGAAGCCCTCGTATTCCGCCAGCGCGCGGGCGTGGCGGGCGAGTTCCGGGTAGGCCGGAGCCGTGACGTAGCCGACCGAGGAGCGCTTGAGGAAGTCTGTGACCGAAAGTGGGCCGAAGCTCCTCGCCCAGCCGGAGGTCGGCAGCACGCAGTTCGGGCCCAGCACGAAGTTGCCGAGCGTGATCGGCGTGTGCGGCCCCAGCAGCACCTCAGCCGCCGTCTCGAAGCGGCCGAGATGGCGGAACGGGTCGTTTGACAGCACCTCAAGGTGCTCCGGCGCATAGGCGTTGACGAAATCGTAGGACTGCTCCAGCGAGTCGGTCAGCACGACGCCGCCGCGCGGCCCGTTGAGCACCGCGCGCGAGAACGCCACGCGCTGCTCGGGCATGCGGGCCCACCAGCCGGGCAGCGCCGCCATCGCGGCCTCGGCGACGCCGCGGTCGTGCGTGACCAGATAGGCGGAGCTGTCCGGCCCGTGCTCGGCCTCGATCAGCAGGTCGAGCGCGGCCATCCGGCCATCCGCGCCGCCATCGGCGAAGACGATGCTCTCCGAGGGGCCTGCGGGCGTGCCGGTGTCGATGACCCCGGCCAGAAGGCGCTTGGCGGCGACGACCCAGGGGCTGCCCGGACCCATGATCTTGACGGAGCGCTTCACCGTCTCGGTGCCGTAGGCCGCCGCGGCGACGGCCTGCGCGCCGCCGGTCTTGTAGACGGTCGAAACGCCGGCGGTGCGCGCCGCGACCAGCGTCGCGGCGTCCACGCCGCCCTCTGGCGTCGGCGGCGTGACGATGGCGATGTCCTTCACGCCCGCCACGACCGCCGGCACGCAGGTCATCATCGTGACTGAGGGAAAGGCGCCCTTGCCGCGCGGCACATAGAGCGCGACGGAGGGGATCGCGTGCCAGCGGTCTCCCGCGAAGGCGCCGGGACGGATCTCCTTCAGCCACATGGGCTCGGGCTTCTGCTCCTCGTGGAAGGCGCGGATGTTGGCGACGGCGTAGTCGATGGCCTCGACGATCTCCGGCGCGAGGGCCTTTCGCGCGGCGTCGAAATCCGCCTCCGTGGCCTGCAGCGCGTCGGGCGCGATCTCGGCGCCGTCGAGATCGCGGGCGTAGCGCACGAGCGCCGCGTCGCCTTCCGCCTTCACCGCCGCGATGATCGGCGCGACCTTCTCGAGGAACGGCTCGAGGTCGGCCTCGGCGCGCAGCAGCAGGGCCGCCTGCGCGGCGGCGTCCATTTCGGCGAGGACATGGAGAGAGCAGGGAGCGGTCATGGCGGCCTCACTTGGACTTGAGAAAGATCTCCAGCCCCACCACGCGGTCCAGCAGCCAGATCGCAAGCGCGGCGACGGCGATGAACACCACCGAGACCGCGGCGAGGTCCGGCGTCACGATGGAGCGGATGGAGTTGTAGATCTGCACCGGCAGCGTGACGGTGCGCGCGTCCACCAGCAGCAGGCTCACGAGGAATTCGTTGAGCGCCAGGATGAACATCAGCAGCGCGCCGGTGATGACGCCGGGCGTCAGCGCCGGCAGCGTCACCAGCAGGAAGGTCTGCACCGGCGGGGCGCCGCAATTGGCGGCGGCGTTCTCGATCTCAGGGTCGAGCGCATTGACGCTGGCGGTCACGGCCCAGAGCATGAAGGGCAGGTTGATGGCGCAGGCCGCCACCCCGACGGGCCAGACCGAGCCGAGCAGCCGCAATTCTCCGAACAGCAGCATCAGGCCGATGCCCGAGCCGATCAGCGGGATGGTGAAGGGCAGCAGCAGGTAAAGCTGCACCGTACGTGCGAAGCGGATGCGCCAGCGCGCGAGCGCGACCGCGGCGAGCACGCCCGCCGGCACGGCCAGGACCGTGCAGACGGTCGCCACCCAGAGCGAGCGCAGGAATGCGAGCCGCAGGTCTCGCGCCGTCAGCACCTGCTCGTACCATCTGAGCGAGAAGCCGTCGGGCGGGAACTGCACCAGCGTCCCGGAGGTGACCGAGGCCCCGAGGATCACCAGCGTCGGCGCCGACAGCATCACGACGCAGGCGCCGGCGACGATCCAGAGGAAGGTCCAGCGGCTCATGGGCGACGCAACGCCAGCGCGCCCGCCCCGGCGGCGGCGAGGGCTACGCCGGCGAGCGTGGAGCCGAGCAGCACCAGCAGCACGGTCATCGCCGCGCCGTATCCGCTGTCTGAGGTGCGGAAGAACTGGTCGTAGATCAGGTTGGCGACGAAATCGTTGGAGCCGCCGCCAAGGATCGCCGGCATGGCGAAGTCTGTCAGCGTCAGCGTCATCACCACGACGCCGGCGCCGACGAGGCCCGGGGCGGCCATCGGCAGCACGACATGGCGCAGCGCGCTCGGCCAGCTTGCGCCGAGGCTCTCGGCGGCGCGCTCGACGTCGCCGGGGATCGCCGAGAGCGCCGGGGCGAGCAGCAGCACGGCGAAGGGCAGCATGTACTGCACCAGCCCGAACAGCACCGCGGGATAGGTGAACAGCATCCGCAACGGCTCGATCCCCACCGCGCCGAGCGCGTCGTTCACCAGCCCTTCGCGCCCGAGGATGATCAGCCAGCCATAGGCGCGCACCACCTGGCCGATGAAAAACGGCAGGAACAGCGCCGCCAGCAGGGTCTTGCGGGCGGCGGGCGAGGCCGTCCGCGTCATGAGGTAGGCGTAGGGGAAGGCCAGCGTCAGCGTCAGCGCGGTGACGATGGCGGCGCCGAGCACGCTCCGCCAGAGGACGGTCAGAAACAGCGGCTCCCCGAGGGCGCGGGCGTAGTTGGCCGCGCTCCGCTCCTCGGAGAGGCGGTAGGTGCGGAAGTCTATCGTCCGCAGGCTGTCGTCGCCGATGGCGACCAACCCCCAAAGCAGCAGCCCGACGATCGCGAGCGCCGGCGCCAGCAGCAGCCAGGGAACCGCCCCGGCCAGCGCCTTGGGCCAGAGCCGCGCCAGCGCCTCAAGCGCGTCGAGGGCGCGCCAGGAGAGTGGATAGGCCGACCGGGGCGTCACGTGGTTCTCCTCGCCAAAAGACTTCCTGGCGGCCGTCCGGGGAGCGCGCCGACTGGAGAGCGCGCCGACTGGGGAGCAGGCGCGCGGCGGGCGCCGCGCGCTTCCGCGCCTCAACCCTGCATAATCGCCTTGAAGCGGGCGAACCATTCGGCCTGATGCTCGACCTGGATCGCCGGCGGCACGAGCAGGAGCCTGGCGAAGTCCTCGTCGGTCGTCGGATAGGACGGGTCGCCCACGAGGTCGGCCGGCGGCGTGATCCCGGGTCGCACGCCGGGCAGCCCCAGACCGTCGAGCCAGACCTGCTGCGCCTCCAGCGAGAGCGCGTGGTTGACGTACTCCTTCGCCCAGTAAAGCTCGTTCTCCGGCAGGCCCCTGGGGATCCACAGACCGTCGGTGTCGACCTTCGCGCCCTCTGACGGCACTGTCCAAGCCACGTTCACGCCATTGTCCCGCGCCTCGCGGGCGTTGGAGGAGATGGTGCAGGCGATGTCGATCTCGCCGTTCTGGAACCATGCGGTGAAGTCGGGGTCCTCGCCCAGCAGCGGCTCCTGCGCCTTCAGCTCCTCCATGAAGGCCCAACACGCCTCCATGTCGTCGGGAATGTCCGCGAAAGTTCCGCCGCCGGCGATCTGGGCGGGCGGCTGGAAGCCGATGCCGTCGTTATAGACGGCGACGCGGCCCTTGAAGCGCGGTTCCAGCATCGCGCGCCAGCTCGACGGCGGCCCGTCCGGGAACGCCTCGGGCCGGTAGGCGCAGACATAGACGTAGGCGTAGGTGTTGACGATGGGAAAGCCTTCCAGCCCGATGGGCTTGGCCAGCGGCAGGAGGCCCTCGAGGTTCGGCAGGTCGCCGAGATCCTCGCAGACGCCGCGCAGCGCGGAAGTGGTGGCGTTGGCGGTGGTGTCCCAGTTGACGTGGATCGGCGGCGTGCGGCCCTGATCGACCGCCGCCCAAATGCGCGGCTTGATCTCGTTGTCCTCGGTCAGGTCGTGGCGCACGGCGATGCCGGTCCTGGCCGTGAAGCTGTCGGAGACGCCCTTCTGGAGGCTGGCGACCCACACGCCGCCCCATGCGCGGACGATGATCTCGGCTGGCTTGGCCGGCTCCTGCGCCATGAGCGCGCGGGGGGCGCCGATCGCACCGAGGCCGCCGAGAGCGGCGGCGCCGCCAAGAAGGCGCCGGCGGGAGAGGCTGTCGAGGGGCCGTGTGGTCATCGGTCGTTCTCCTTTGAGGGTTTGGCGAACAGCATGAGATCCTGGCGCCGCCAGCCGATGCTGAGCCGGCCGCAGGCCCCCGTGAGCGCAGCGTCGCCGGGGCCGATCGCGCGCAGGCGGCGGCCGAGCGCGGGCACGTCGAGCTCGTGGACGCAGCGGGCGCCTTCGAAGATCGTGTCGACGAGCGTCGCGTCGAAGGCGACGTCGGCGCCGGGCGGCGTCTCGCCCCCTGCGCAAAGCAGAAGCTTCTCGGCGCGCAGGGCGCCGCGCGCCGAGAGCTGGCGCGACACGGCGGAGACCGGCGCGACCG
>CAYGUQ010000320.1:0-5434 GCA_964352995.1 uncultured Rhodobacterales bacterium | reverse complement strand
CGCCGAGGCCGCGTCGCCGCGGCGCGCCAAGCCGGCCGCCGCCTCGCCGACCGCCGCCAAGCCGGTCGCCGCCAAGCCGGAGGATGCGCCTGCGTCGCCCGCGGCCGCGGGCGCAGACGACGACGCGGTCGACCTCGACGCTCTCCTGGGTCGCGACTTCACGCCCCGTGGCGACTGAAGGCGAGGCGGGGCTGCGGCCTTGCGCCGCATCACGGGCTGAGGCGTCGACTGGCGGGGCGCGGGGCGCCCCCGGAATGGTTTCCTGCGCGTCGCGCCGTCAGTTCGTCCGCTGAACTCTTTCGATGAGTGCGGTCTTCCGCCCGCCCGCCGGGGTTGCGCCAAGTCTCGTCCACGCGTTTCGGCTTTGGATTGCGCATCTTCGCCTCGCTTCGACTGCGGCGAGAATCGGATGCGCTTCGTTTCATTCCGAGATTTTGAGGGCGGGCCCGCCACGCCCGCAGCCATTCCGTACAAAAGACCGAATTCGTTTGATATTGAACAAATATATTCACTCACTTTGATGATTAATGGAATTTATGCTTCATAGTTTTGGTGGTCATTGGCCACTTTGTTCGAGGGGCGACGAACTATCAACGATGTAATTTGTCGAATTGTGGGGCGCTCGCCCGATCGCATGTCGATGGAGGAGCAGCGGTGACAAACAAGATGATGATGCGTGGCGTGTTCGCGGCGTCGGTTCTACTTGGCGGGGTCGCTCATGCGGCCCCCTTCCAGAACTTCGCCACGGACGTCTGGTGGGTCTCCAAGCAGGGCGACGTCCTGTCGGACAAGACGCGGATGCTGGGAGGCGATCTCTCGACCCAGCACGCGCTCGAACTGACGTCCCAGCCCCCGACGGACCCGGAGGTCGACGTCGCCTTTGCGGTGTTCAGGTTCCTTCTGCCGTTCAAGGACTTCGTGCAGGTCTGGAACAACACCGAACCGTGCGACCCCGGCTCGAACATTGTCTGCACGAACAGCAGCGAGAAGGTGCAGGTGCTGGTGGGCGACGATTTTGACTTCAGCCGGCCGCAGGAGGCCGGCCAGCGCGCGGCCGCCTATCTCGACGTCGTCTCCGACTTCACGTCGCTCGGCACTGTCGGCAACGCGCAGGCGCAGCCGCCGGGCGGGGTCGTCGTCGGCATCCCGTCCGACGCCGTCTATCGTTACGTCGCCCTGGTCGATCGCAGCTTTGACGCGAGCTATCCCTACAGCGGCGATGGTTTCGACGTGGCGGCGGTGCTGACGGCGGCGGTGCCTGTCCCCGCGACGCTGCCGCTGCTCGCCGGCGCGCTCGCGGGCGTTCTCGCGGTCGGGCGGCGCCGGCGGCCCGCGCTCGCCGCCGACTGACCGGGCGGCCGCGCCGCCGAGGCGGCGCGGCTCTCCTGCAAGGCGCGCCCGTCCCAAGCCATGCGCCCCGCGCAAGGCGGCCCGTCTCTGGACGCCGCCGGTCGCCGGGCGCATCACCGTCCCTGCGCAGCAGGGGCTTTCGGAGCATGGGCGAACTGATCGCCGGCATGGCCGGCACGCCTGAGGGCGAGGCGCTGGCGGTGGCGCTGGCCCTGCTGTCGGCGCTATCGCACGCGGTGTTCGGGGCGATCAACAAGGGCGGGCGCGACCCCTACCTCACCCGCGGCGCCATCAACGTCTGCTACGGGCTGATGGCGCTGCCCGTGGCGCTTTTCGTCGTGCCGTGGCCGACGCCGACGCTCTGGGCCGTGCTCGCCGGCGTCTATCTGATCCACATCGTCTACGAGTGGCTGCAGTCGCGCGCCTTCGAGATCGGCGGCTTCACCGTCGTCTACCCCATCGCGCGCGGCACCGGGCCGCTGCTGACGGCCGTGTTCGCCAGCCTGCTCTTCGGCGAGGCGCTGGAGGCCGGCCAGTGGGCGGGGATGGCGCTGCTGACCGGCGCCATCTACGCGCTGGCCTGGGCGAACCTGCGGGCGCTGGGCGCGACCGACCTCGCCGCGTCGCGCACCCTGCGCGCGGCGATCCTGACCGCGCTCGTCACCGGAGCGATGATCTCGGTCTACACGCTCTACGACGCATGGGGCATCCGGCTGGCGGCGAACCCTTTCACCTTCCTCGCATGGTTCTTCGTGCTGGGCGGCTGCGGCTTCCCGCTCATCGCGCTCGCGCGCTGGCGGCGGCTGCGGCCCGAGCAGCGGCCGGAGCCGCGCGAGCTGGCCGTGCGCGGCGTCTTCGGCGCGCTGATCGCCTTCATGAGCTTCGGCGGCGTCATGCTGGCGATGCGTCTGGGGGCGGTGGGCGAGGCCGCCGCGATCCGCGAGACGTCCATCGTCTTCGCCACCGCCATCGGCGTGCTGATCTTCCGCGAGCGCATCGACGCGCTGCGGCTGTGCCTGATCGGCCTCGTCGCGGCGGGCGCGGTGCTCGTGAAGCTCGGCTGAGCGTGGCGCCCGGCCGCGCAAGCCGCTATGTGGGCCGCGAGAGACAGGGAGCGACGCGATGAACCCGTGGATCAAGATTGCGCTGGAGATCGGCCCGCTCGCGGTGTTCTTCGGGACCTTCCAGTGGCTGAAGGGCGCGCCGCTGGAGATCGGCGGGGTGCTCTATCAGCCAGTCGTGGTCGCCACCATCGCCTTCATCCCAGCGATCCTCGCGTCGCTGGCGGCGAGCTGGGCGATGACGCGTCAGCTGCCGCGCATGGCGGTGGTGACGGCCGTGGTCGTGGTGATCTTCGGCGGGCTGACCGTCGCGCTCAACGACGACACCTTCATCAAGATGAAGCCGACCATCGTGAACGGCCTGTTCGCCCTGGGCCTCGGCGTCGGTCTGCTGCAGGGGCGCAGCTATCTGAAATATCTGATGGGCGACAGCATGCCCCTCGACGACGCGGGGTGGATGATCTTCACGAAGCGCTGGGCGCTGTTCTTCGTGTTCCTCGCCCTGCTCAACGAGGCGATCTGGCGCACGCAGACGACCGAGTTCTGGGTGAACTTCAAGACCTTCGGCAACCTGCCGCTGACGCTGGCCTTCATCGCGAGCCAGTGGCCGATGCTGCGCCGCCACGGGCTCGGCGAGGAGAAGTAGCGCTCCCCGAGCCCCGGTGACGCCGGCGCCGGGGCGTGCTACCTCCCGTCGATGACGTTGCCCGACAAACAGACCCTTCTCGCCTTCATCCGCGAGAACCCGCAGAGCAGCACCAAGCGCGACATCGCGCGCGCGTTTTCGCTCAAGGGCGACGACCGCGTCGCGCTCAAGCGGCTGCTGCGCGAGCTGTTCGACGAGGGCCAGGTCGAGCGCGGCGCCCGGCGCTACGCGCCGCCGGGCCATCTGCCGCCCGTGACGGTGCTGGTCGGCGAGCGGCTGACGCCCGAGGGCGAGCTGATGGCGCGGCCGCAGGGTTGGCAGGGCGAGAGCGACCCGCCGCCGGTGCTCTTCCTCCATCGGCCGGGCGAGCCCGCGCTCGGCCCCGGCGACCGCTTCCTCGCCAAGCTGACGCCGAGCCACGAGGACGGCGGCGTCGTCTACCACGCGCGGCTGATCCGCAAGCTTCAGGCGGCGGCCCAGCGCGCGCTCGGCGTGTTCCGCATGACGGACGGCGGCGGGCGCATCCTGCCGCTGGAGAAGGGCGCCGACGAGATGCGCGTCGAGCCGAACGATCTCGGCGGCGCGCAGGACGGGGAGCTGGTGGAGGTCGAGGCCGCAGGCTCGCCGCGGCTCGGTCTGCGCCGGGTGAGGGTGGTCGCCCGACTGGGCGACCCGAGCGCGCCGCGCGCCGTCTCCCTCATCGCCATCCATCAGCACGGCCTGCCGACGGCGTTCTCCGACGCGGCGCTGGCCGAGGCGGAGAAGGCGAAGGCCGCGCCGCTCAGGGGCCGCGAGGATCTGCGCGCCCTGCCGCTCCTGACCATCGACCCCGCCGACGCGCGCGACCATGACGACGCGGTCTGCGCCGTGGAGGAGGCCGACGGCGGCTTCACCGTCTGGGTCGCCATCGCCGACGTCGCCTTCTACGTGCGCCCAGGCTCGGCGCTCGACCGCGACGCCCGCGAGCGCGGCAACTCCGCCTATTTCCCCGACCGCGTCGTGCCGATGCTGCCTGAACGGCTCTCGGCTGAGCTGTGCTCGCTCCATGAGGGCGTGGACCGGCCGGTGATCGCGGTCGCGATGCGGCTTGGCGCCGACGGGCGGCGCGTCTCGCATCATTTCGTCCGGGGCATGATGCGCTCGGCGGCGTCGCTGACCTACGAGCAGGCGCAGCGCATCGCCGACGGCGAGGGCCACCCGCTCGGCGGCGCGGTGCGGGCGCTCTTCGCCGCCTACGCCTGCGCCGCGAAGGCGCGCGACGCGCGGGCGCCGCTCGACCTCGACCTGCCGGAGCGGCGGGTGGAGCTGAGCCCCGAGGGCGAGGTGACGGCGGTGCGCTTCCGCGAGCGGCTGGAGGCGCACCGGCTGATCGAGGAGTTCATGGTGCAGGCCAACGTCTGCGCCGCCGAGACGCTGGAGAGCAAGCGCCGCCAGCTCGTCTACCGCGTCCACGAGGAGCCCGCGGCGGAGAAGATGGAGGCGCTGCGCGAGCAGGTGGAGACGGTGGGCATGACGCTCGCCAAGGGCCAGGTGCTGCAGACCCGCCACCTCAACCGCCTGCTGCGCGAGGCGCGCGAGAGCGAGTTCGCGGAACTCGTGAACTACGCCGTGCTGCGCGCCCAGACGCAGGCCTACTACGCGCCGCAGAACTTCGGCCATTTCGGGCTCGCGCTGCGGTCCTACGCGCATTTCACCTCGCCGATCCGGCGCTACGCCGACCTCCTGGTGCACCGCGCGCTGATCGCGGGCCATCGCTGGGGCGTGGGCGGGCAGACGCCGGAGGAGGTCGAGGCGCTCGCCGAGACCGCGCAGCACATCAGCCGCACCGAGCGCCGGGCGATGGAGGCCGAGCGCGACACGACCGACCGCTATCTCGCGGCCTATCTCGCCGAGCAGGAGGGGGCGGAGTTCTCAGGGCGCGTCTCGGGCGTGGCGCGGTTCGGGCTCTTCGTGAAGCTCGACGACACCGGCGCGGACGGTCTCGTGCCGATCTCCACCATCGGGAACGACTACTGGCGCCACGACGCCGACCGCCAGACGCTGACGGGCGAGCGCACCGGCAAGGTGATCGGGCCGGGGATGCGGGCGCGGATGCGGCTGGTCGAGGCCGACCCGGTCGCCGGCGGCCTGCGCTTCGAACTGCTGGAGGTCGAGGGCGCCGGCCGCCTGCCCTCGCCGAAGCGCGGCAAGGGCGGGCATGGACCGCAGCGGAAACTGGGACGCGCCAATCTCGCCGCAGCCAAGGCGAAGCGGAAGGCGAAGCGCGCGCGGGCGTAGCGCCGCGCGCGCGATCACGCGGCTTCGGCGGCCGCCTCGGCCTGTTCCAGCTGGCGCGCGTATTTCAGCACCATCATCGGCGTCCATACGCCGCGATAGA
>CAYGUQ010000319.1:0-5446 GCA_964352995.1 uncultured Rhodobacterales bacterium | reverse complement strand
ACGCCGAACGCCATCGCCGCGAACCAGTCGACGCCGACCGCGGGCCGCCCGACGCGCTCGCGCCGCAGCCTTCGGCGGCCGCCATCGTCGCGCCGGAGTGACGCGCGCGGCTCCTGCGGTCGCGGCGGCGCGGCCCGACGAACCGGAAGCCTTCTGGTCGGCGCTCTCGCGCCTGCACGGGCGCGCCTTCGCGGGGCGGGAGCGGCGCTGGTCGGCCGACGAGATGCAGGCGCTGGCCGCGGCGCCCGGCGTCCGCGTCTGGAGCGCGCGACGCGGCGCGGCGCCGCCGGTCGGCTTCGTCGCCGTGCGCGTCGTCGCCGACGAGGCCGAGATCCTGACGCTCGCCGTGGCGCGGGGCGCGCGGCGGCGGGGGTTCGGCCTTAGGCTGCTTTGCCAGGCGGAATACTCCGCCTGCAGGGCCGGCGCATCGAAGATCATCCTCGAAGTCGCCGAAAGCGCGGCCCCGGCGATGGCGCTCTATGCGCGACGGGGTTATGTCGAGATCGGTCGGCGGCGCGGCTATTACGCCGGCCCGCCAGTCGAGGACGCGCTGGTTCTGGCGCAGCCTCTCATCGCGACGAAACCCGGATGAACCGGCGCCAAACCGCATGCTTCGAGCCTTCGACGCGATTTGACGACATTGCGGAATACTCCGCCCGCCACCGTATCGAATCAGACTTCGGCGTCGAGCGAAGGCTGAATATTGACCGCGCCATTTGACAAACCGGTTGTACTAAGCGAAAAGTCGGTGGATACAGATATTGGGGTGCTTCGCTCATCATCACATGAAATTGAGGGGCGAGCATTTTTCCCCAGAGACCGCAGAGGTTGTGGTCAGAGGGATCACCGGGAGAGAACATGTCTAACGAGCAGGCGAGCACATCGGAACTTCTGGCGCTGACGTCGCAGATCGTCGCGAGTCATGTGTCGAACAATTCCGTCGGCATGGCTGATTTGCCGCAGCTCATCGAGCAGGTCTACGGAGCTCTGCACGGTCTGATCGCGCCGCCGGAAGAGCCGAAGGAAGAGCTTCGCCCGGCCGTGCCGGTCAAGAAGTCGGTGACGGACGACTACATCATCTGTCTTGAGGACGGCAAGAAGATGAAGATGCTCAAGCGGCATCTCTCCACCGCTTACGGCATGACGCCGGAGCAGTACCGCGAGAAATGGGGCCTGCCGGCGGACTACCCGATGGTTGCGCCGACCTATTCGCTGAAGCGTCAGCGGCTGGCGAAGGAGAACGGGCTGGGCCGCAATCGCGGCAAGGCCTGATCCTTGAAGCCGTCGCCCACCCCCGCGCGCGTTGCGCGCGGGGGTGGGCTGCGATAACTCACGGCGCGCCCCGAGGGGCGCGCCGTTCGCTTCGCTGCGGACGGGCTTTGGTGCGGCGAAGGCGGGCGGCGGCGCCCGTCGCGCGCGACGACGCAGGGGAGGCGGCGATGTCGGCGGGCGACAGGCGCGTGTTCATCAAGACCTACGGGTGTCAGATGAACGTCTATGACAGCGAGCGCATGGCGGACGCGCTGGCGCCGGCGGGATGGCGCCCGGTGGAGAGCGCCGAGGAGGCCGACCTCGTGGTGCTCAACACCTGCCACATCCGCGAGAAGGCCGCCGAGAAGGTCTATTCCGACATCGGGCGCCTGCGCGAGATCTCCGAGGCGCGCGGCGCCGAGGGCGGGCGGCTGACCATCGGCGTCGCCGGCTGCGTGGCGCAGGCCGAGGGCGCGGAGATCGCCCGCCGCGCCCCGCTGGTGGACTTCATCGTCGGCCCGCAGGCCTATCACCGGCTGCCGCAGATGCTGGCGCGGGTCGAGGCGCGCGGCGCGGCGGGCGGCGCCGCGCTGGTGGAGACGGAGTTCGCGCCGGAGGAGAAGTTCGCCCGGCTCGGCGCACGCTCCGCGCGCGGCCCGGCGGCTTTCCTCACCGTGCAGGAGGGCTGCGACAAGTTCTGCGCCTTCTGCGTCGTGCCCTACACCCGCGGCGCGGAGATCTCGCGCCCCGTCGAGCGCGTGCTGGCCGAGGCCCGCGCCCTGATCGAGGCCGGCGTCGTCGAGATCACGCTGCTCGGCCAGAACGTCAACGCCTACCATGGCGAAGGCCCCGGCGGGCCGTGGGGCCTTGCGCGGCTGATCCGCGCGCTGGCGGCGGAAGGCGTCGGCCGCATCCGTTACACGACCTCCCACCCCAACGACATGGACGACGACCTGATCGCGGCCCACGGCGACGAGCCGGCGCTGATGCCCTACCTGCATCTGCCGGTGCAGTCCGGCTCCGACCGCGTGCTCAAGGCCATGAACCGCCGGCACACGGCGGAGCGCTATCTCGCGATCATCGAGAAGGTGCGCGCGGCGCGGCCCGACATCGCGGTCTCGGGCGACTTCATCGTCGGCTTCCCCGGCGAGACCGAGGCGGAGTTCGAGGCGACGATGGCGCTGGCGGCGGCCGTGCGCCACGCGCACGCCTACAGCTTCAAGTATTCCGAGCGGCCGGGCACGCCGGCGGCGGACGCGCCGGGCCAGGTTCCCGAGGCGGTGAAGTCCGAGAGGCTGACGCGGCTGCAGGCGCTTCTGGCGGCCGACCAGGCCCGGTTCAACGCCGAGTGCGTGGGGCGCGAGACGGACGTGCTGCTGGAGAAGCCGGGGCGGCGGCCCGGTCAGCTGGTCGGGCGCTCGCCCTGGCTGCAGTCCGTGCATCTCGACGCGCCGGCGTCGCTCATGGGGCGCGTCGCGCGGGTGCGTCTGGCGTCGGCGGGGCCGAACTCGCTCGCAGGCGAGCTGGCGGGGCCGCAGGCCGCCCTGCGCGCGTGAGGCGTCACACGGATTTCGCTTGCGGGGCGGCGTGCGGCTCGTCCACCATCGCAACCGGACAGGCGGGCTGACGGAGGCGAAGTGGGCGTGACGGCGACGCATGGGTGATCTGGAACAGCTCGTCGAGCAGCGGCTGGAGTTCGCCGACAACCGCAAGCTCGCCGACATGCTCGGCGCCTATGACAGCACGCTCGTGGCGGTCGAATCGCAACTTGGCGTCAAGGCGCTGCGGCGGGGCAACCAGGTCACGGTGCAGGGCGAGGAGAGCGCGGTCGCGCGGGCCTGCGAGGCGCTGAACGCCCTCTATGCGCGGATCGAGTCGGGCCGCGCGGTGGAGCCGGGAGACGTCGCTGCGGCTCTGCGCGCCCCGCGGCTGGCGGCGGAGCCTACCCGGGCGGCGGACCAGCCCGACCTCTTCGGCGGCGGGCGGGTCGAGATCCACACCCGCAAGAAGACGGTCGAGCCGCGCACCGAGGCCCAGCGCGCCTACGCCCGCGCGCTCTTCAGCCACGAGCTCGTCTTCGGGATCGGCCCCGCCGGCACCGGCAAGACCTATCTCGCCGTGGCGGCGGCGGTGTCGATGTTCATCGAGGGGCGCGTCGACAAGATCATCCTCAGCCGCCCGGCGGTGGAGGCGGGCGAGCGGCTCGGCTTCCTGCCCGGCGACATGAAGGAGAAGATCGACCCCTATCTCCGCCCGCTCTACGACGCGATCCACGACATGCTGCCGGGCCGCCAGCTCCAGAAGGAGATGGAGAGCGGCGCCGTCGAGGTCGCGCCGCTCGCCTTCATGCGCGGGCGCACGCTCTCCAACGCCTTCGTGGTGCTGGACGAGGCGCAGAACACCACCGAGATGCAGATGAAGATGTTCCTCACCCGGCTCGGCGAGGGCTCGCGCATGGCGATCACCGGGGACCCGACGCAGGTGGACCTGCCGAGGGGCGTCAACTCGGGCCTCGTCGAGGCCGCGCGGGTGCTGAACGGCGTGAAGGGCATGGCCTTCTGCCATTTCGGGGCGGCCGACGTCGTGCGTCACCCGCTCGTCGCCCGCATCGTCGAAGCCTATGACCGCGCTTCCGCCCGCTGACGCCGAGCGCGACGCCCAGCCTGACGCCGAGCTAGGCGAGGCGCATGACGACCCGCTGGTCGAAGCGCTGGTCGAGGACGACGGCTGGGGCCCTGAGGACGCGCTTCTTGAAAACGCCGACGCCGCCGCGGCTGCCGCCCTGAGGGCCGCCGGGATCGACCCCGCGACCGTGAGCGTGAGCATGCTCTTCGCCGGCGACGCGGCCGTCGCGCGGCTGAACGCGAGCTTTCGCGGCAAGCCCGCGCCGACCAACGTGCTCTCCTGGCCCGCCTTCGCGCTGGCGCCTGCCGAGCCAGGCGGCCGCCCCCCGCTCCCGCCGGCGCCAGGCGCCGGGCGCACCCCGATCGGCGACGTCGCCCTCGCCTCGGGCGTGGTGCGCGCCGAGGCCGCCGCCCAAAAGCTTGAAGTTGATGCGCATGTTGCGCATTTAGTCGCGCACGGCGTCTTGCATCTGTTAGGCTATGACCACGAGAATGACGCCGACGCAGCTGTTATGGAAGGGTTGGAGCGGGTAGCGCTGGCTGAACTTGGGATCGCCGATCCCTATGCCTGAGCGCCCGCCGAGAATGGGATCGATGGACGGAAGTCAGATGGGCGCTGCGCCCGAGAGGTCGGGGCGCCCCGCCATGGCCGCAGGCGAGGGCGCGGAAGAACCGCCAAGTCTCCTCGCGCGGCTTTTCGGCCGCGCCTCGCGCAGGAAGACGACGGCGCAGCAGGGGGGCGCCGGAGACGGCGGCGTCGACCCGGCCGCGCTCGCCGAGGAGCGCGACCTCCTCGCAAACGTCAAGCGGATGCGCGACCAGCGTGTCGAGGACGTGATGATCCCCCGAGCCGACATCGTCTCGGCCCCGGCGTCCGCGACGCTGGAGGAGCTCGTGTCGGTGTTCCGGGACGCCTCGCTGACGCGTGTGCCGGTGTTTCGCGAGACGCTGGACGACCCGATCGGCTTCATCCACCTCAAGGACCTCGCCTTCGCCTACGGCTTCGACGGGGCCGAGGCGCGCGCGAAGTTCGACATCCATCGCCACATGCGCCCGCTGCTCTACGTGCCGCCGTCGATGCCCACGGCGAAGCTGCTCCAGCGCATGCAGGCCAGCCGCAAGCACATCGCGCTGATCATCGACGAGTATGGCGGCGTCGACGGGCTGGTGACCATCGAGGACCTCGTGGAGCAGATCGTCGGCGAGATCGACGACGAGCACGACGGCGCCGACCCCGCGCCCTGGCGCGAGGAGAGCAAGGGCGTGTTCGTCGCCCTGGCGCGCGCCGACGTGGCCGCCTTCGAGGAGGCCGCGGGCGTCGACCTGCTGCCGCCCGACCTCGACGAGGACGTCGACACGCTCGGCGGCCTCGTCTTCATGCTCTCCAACCGCGTGCCTGAGCGCGGCGAGGTGATCGAGACGCCCGACGGCCACGAGTTCGAGGTCATCGACGCCGACCCGCGCCGCATCAAGCGCCTTCGCGTCACGCTCGCCGGCAGCGGCCCGGATCGCGGCGTGAAGCGCCCGGCGCGGCCGGCAGATGCGCTGCCGCCAGCACTGGCAGCGCCCGC
>CAYGUQ010000318.1:0-5466 GCA_964352995.1 uncultured Rhodobacterales bacterium | reverse complement strand
GACGCGCGGGTGCTGGGCGAGCTCCTGATAGCTGGCGTAGGCGACGTTGTTGCGCTCCGCCCAGGCGCCGACGCTGTCGAGATCGATGTTGATGAAGGCGCAGACATGGTCGCGCCCGTGGCCGAAGCTCACCGCCTCCTTGATGTCGGGGAAGAACTTCAGCTTGTTCTCGACGTATTTCGGCGCGAACAGCGCGCCGGAGGTCAGCTTGCCGACGTCCTTGGCGCGGTCGATGATGCGGAGCTGGCCGGTGTCGGGCTCGAAGAAGCCGGCGTCGCCGGTCGCGACCCAGCCCTCCGCGTCCTTGGTCTCGGCGGTCGCGTCGGCGTTGCGGTAGTACTCCACGAAGACGCCGGGCGAGCGGTAGAAGACCTCGCCGCTCTCGCCGATGCGCAGCTCCACGCCCGGGCTCGGCACGCCCACCGTGTCCGCCCGCACCGCGCCGTCGGGCTGCTGGGTGATGAAGACGCTCGCCTCGGTCTGGCCGTAGAGCTGCTTCAGGTTCACGCCGAGCGAGCGGTAGAACTCGAAGATCTCCGGCCCGATCGCCTCGCCGGCGGTGTAGCCGACGCGGATGCGGCTCATGCCCAGCGCGTTCTTGAGCGGCCCGTACACGAGCGCCTCGCCGACGCGATACCAGAGCCGGTCGGCGGCGGAGACCGGACGGCCGTCGAGAATGGCGCAGCCGACGCGCCGCGCATGGGCGATGAAATGGTCGAACAGGCGCTTCTTGATCGGGCCGGCGTCCTCCATCCGGATCGTCACGCTCGTCAGCAGCGTCTCGAAGATGCGCGGCGGCGCGAAGAAGTAGCTCGGCCCGATCTCGCGCAGGTCGGTCATCATCGTCTCTGCGCTCTCGGGGCAGGCGACGCAGAAGCCGGCGACGTAGGCCTGCCCCATCGAGAAGATGAAGTCCCCCACCCACGCCATCGGCAGATAGGCGAGGATGCTGTCGCGATCGGTCAGGCCGTCGAAGGCCGCCGAGGCGCGGGAGGTCTTCAGGATGTTGTCGTAGGAGAGCACCACGCCCTTCGGCTTGCCGGTGGTGCCGGAGGTGTAGAGCATCACGCAGGGCTCGGCGCCGGTCTGCGCGGCGACGATGGCGTCGATCTCGGGGCCGAGCCTCGCGGCGTGCTCCCGGCCCTTCGCCTGCGCCTCCGAGAGCGCGGTCAGTCGGCCGTGGTCGTAGCGGCGCAGCCCCCTGGGGTCGAGGTAGAGGATGCGCTCCAGCATCGGCAGCCGGTCGGCGATGGCGAGCAGCTTGTCCACCTGCTCCTGATCCTCGACGACGGCGAAGCGCACCTCGGCGTGGTCGAGCACATAGGCCATCTCGTCGGCGACGCTGTCCTGATAGAGCGGCACGGGCTGCGCGCCGCAGCACTGGCTGGCGATCATCGACCAGTAGAGATGCGGTCGGTTGGTTCCCACCACCGCGACGCGGTCTCCGGGCGCGAGCCCGAGTTCGCGCAGGCCCATCGCAAGCGCCCGGACTTCCTCGCGCGCCTCGGCCCATGTCCAGCTCGCCCACACGCCGAGCGCCTTCTCGCGCCCAGCCGGGCGGTCGCCGCGCACCGCGGCGTTGCGGTCGAGGAGCTTTGCGAAGGTGTCGCAAGCATCCTCGGGCGTCTGATGCGTCAGCGCCACGGCGTCTCCTCTCCCTGCGGCCCGAAGGCCATCCGCGGCGTCTCTCGCGGACCCTCGCGAAGCAGACAGTCTCGCCGAGCGGACGCACGGGTCAAGCCTTATCGCGCAATGAACCGTGCGCCTGCGCAAGGGCGGCCCGGCGTGCGGACCCGCGCAGTGGCGGGCGGGGAGCGGCGCGCTAGCTGAGCGGGACTTGCAGCAAGGAGACGGACATGCAGCCCACCCTCAGAACCGCGGCCATCGCGGCCAGCCTCGCCGTCGCCGCCGCAGCCGCGGGGGTCGCCCACGCGCAGGAGCCGCTGAGCGGGGAGCGCATCCGCGCCGTCGTCTCCGGCAAGACCATCTCCGGCGGGATGCTCGACGGCGGCCCCTACACGGAGTTCTACGGCGAGGACGGCGCGATACGGGGCGAGGGGTACGTCGGCGCGTGGACGGTCGAAGGCGATGCGATGTGCTTCGACTATGGCGAGGGGCCTGACTGCTGGACGGTCGGCCTCAGCGACGGCGAGATCCTGTGGATCAAGGACGGCGAGGTTCTTGGAACCGGCCGCGCGGTCGACGGCAACGTGAACGGCTACTGAAGACGCGACGCGCGCCTGCGCCGGAAGGCGGCTGACGCCGCCTTCCGGAACTGCTTCACGCGTTCGTTACGCGGCCTTGCTGTCGATCTGCTTGGTCTCGTTGCGCGCGATCTCGATGCGGCGCGGCTTCAGCGCCTCGGGGATCTCGCGGACCAGCTCGACATGCAGCATGCCGTTCTCGACGGTCGCGCCGACGGGCTTCACATGGTCGGCGAGCTGGAAACGGCGCTCGAACGCGCGTTCGGCGATGCCGCGATGCAGATAGGCGGTCTTCTCGCCCTCCTCGCGCGACCTGCGGCCCGAGATCAGCAGCTGGCCGTCGCGGCTCTCGACGGAGAGGTCGTCCTCGGCGAAGCCCGCTGCCGCGATGGTGATGCGGTAGGCGTCCTCTCCGGTCTTCTCGATGTTGTAGGGCGGGTAGCTCTGCGAGCCGAGGTCATGGCTCATGGCCGCGTCCAGCATGGCGGCCAGCCGGTCGAAGCCGACGGTGGAGCGGTAGAGCGGGGTCAGGTCGATGGTGCGCATGGATCATATCCTCCAGTGAGCGATACGGTTCCGGACGGCGGCGCTCCGGGTGGACGCGCCGCGTTCCGCATGTCGACGCCCGTACCGGGCCGCCGACGCAGCTTAGGTGGTTGCGCCGATTTTCCGCGTCAAGGCCCCGGCGGCGCGGCCGCTCAGGGTTCGCCGGGAGCCGCGGTGAAGACCGCGCCGTCCGCGCCGAGCAGCTGCTCCATCAGCGGACCCAGGTAGGGCGCGACATCGACGACCAGCGCCCGGCGCCCGCCGACGCTCCGCTCGCCCGAGCCGCCGCTCTGCGCGGAGACGACCGCGACCAGAGTCGCGGAGCCGTCCGGTCTCCGGGCGAAGACGGGGGCGCCGGACGCCCCGAAGTTCACGACGCAGTCGAGCGCGGTGATCGTCCCGGTCCGCCCGATCACGCCGCAGGCGTCGTCGATGCTCTGGGCGTGGGGCCGGTCGCGGGCGTAGGACACGATGGTCAGCGGCGCCGCGGCGCCCCAGCGCCGCGTCTGGAAAGCCTGCGCCGCCTCGATCGGCCGGTCGAGCGCCAGCAGCGCGACGTCGGCGCCGATGTGGCGCGCGTCCGCCGTGCCGGTGAAGCGGTAGTCGGGCGGGATCGCCGCGGCTGAGATGCGGCGGAAGCCGGCGTGCCCGCCGCGCATCAGGCCCGCGACGAACTTGATCTCGGAGAGCGGCGTCCGCGCCGTTGTGCGCGGGTTGAACAGGCAGTGGGCGGCGGTGGCGACGATCCCGTCGCGGATCAGAGCGCCGGTGCAGAAACGCGCGCCGGCGCTGTTGACGCGCCCGACCCCGAGCCATGCCGGCGCCTCCTCGGTCGTCATGAGGCGCCGGGTGTCCGCCGCGGAGGCGCCCCCGAAGCCGGTGAGCGTCGCCGTCGCGGCCGCAGCCAGCACGACGGCCAGCCGCAGCGCGCGCGTCGCGCAGTTCAGCGTCGCAGCCCGCATCGTCACGCCTCCCCGGCGCGCCGGCGCCCTCAAAGTCCCGCCGCTCCCAACTTGGCGGGCTTCGGCCCCCCGGTCGCCCAGTCCAGCAGTTCGACCGTATGGACGACCGGAGCGATTCGCGTCGAGGCTATCTGCGCAATGCAACCGATGTTTCCCGCCGCGATCACCTGAGGGGCGAGCGCGGCGAGGTTCTTTGCCTTGCGCTCCTTGAGCTGCGCGGCGATCTCGGGCTGCGTCAGGTTGTAGGTTCCGGCCGAGCCGCAGCAGAGATGGCTCTCGGCGGGCTCGACCACCTCGAAGCCCGCCGCCTTGAGCAGCGTCTTGGGGTGCGCCTTGATCTTCTGCCCGTGCTGCAGCGAGCAGGCGGCGTGGTACGCCACGCGCAGGCCGGGCGCCTTGTCGGGCGCGGCGAGCTCCAGACCGACCATGACCTCGGAGATGTCGCGGGTGATCGCCGAGACCCGCGCGGCGTCGCCCGACATGCTCCGGTCGGTGCGGAACATGTGGCCGTAGTCCTTGACCGTCGTGCCGCAGCCGGAGGCGTTGATCACCACCGCGTCGAGGCCCTCGCCGTCCATCTCCCGCACCCAGGCGCGGATGTTCTTCGCCGCGGTGGCGTGGGCCTGACCGCTCTTGCCCATGTGGTGGGTGAGCGCGCCGCAGCAGCCCTGGCCCTCGGCGACGACGACCTCGACGCCGTGGCGCGTGAGCAGCCGGATGGTCGCCTCGTTGATGTCGGTGTCGAGCGCGCGCTGGGCGCAGCCCGTCATCAGCGCCATGCGGGCGCGGCGCGGCCCCTGCGCGGGGAACACCTGCGGCTCGTCCATGGCCGAGGGCGGGGGAAGCGTCGCCGGCGCGAACTCCACCATGGCGCGCAGCTTGCGCGGCAGGACGCGCGCGAAGGGCTTCGCCGCCCAGGCGCCGAGGATCGCGAGGCGGAAGCGGGTGGGGTAGGGCAGCACCAGCGCAAGCAGCCAGCGCAGGGCGCGGTCGTCCCAGGGGCGGCGGTAGGTCTTCTCGATGTGCTCGCGGGCGTGGTCGACGAGGTGCATGTAGTGCACGCCGGAAGGGCAGGTCGTCATGCAGGCGAGGCAGGAGAGGCAGCGGTCGATGTGCTTGACGGTCTTCTCGTCGGCCGGTTTCCCCTGCTCCAGCATCTGCTTGATCAGGTAGATGCGGCCGCGCGGGCTGTCGAGCTCGTCGCCGAGGGTGACGTAGGTCGGGCAGGTGGCGGTGCAGAAGCCGCAGTGGACGCATTTGCGCAGGATCTGGTTGGAGCGCGAGACCTGCGGATCGGCGAGCTGCGCCTCTGTGAAGGTGGTTTGCATGTGTCCAGTCCGGTCAGGCTGCGGCGTGGAGGCCGCCGGCGCGGGCGAGGGTGGCCGCGGCCAGCGCGCGGGCGGCCTCCGGCGCGAGGTGCAGGTGCAGGTCGGGGTCGGTCAGTTCGACCT
The DNA here is from genome assembly GCA_964352995.1 of uncultured Rhodobacterales bacterium. Taxonomy (GTDB): domain Bacteria; phylum Pseudomonadota; class Alphaproteobacteria; order Rhodobacterales; family Rhodobacteraceae; genus Rubrimonas. The sequence continues at coordinate 303 of CAYGUQ010000318.1, read as the reverse complement.
CGGTGACGATCAGGCGGTCTTCCCTCAGGACGCCGTCGACCCGCGCATAGAGCGTCGGCGCGGCGTCGGCGCTTTCGCAGGGGCCGAGCGCCGCCGCCGCGGCCTCGACCACCGCGGCGGGCGGCTCCGCGCGGCGGACCTGCGGCCGGAAGCGCGAGTTGACGCGGAACTCGCCCTGCGCCGGGAGCTTGAGCACGGCGTGGGAGTAGGCCCCGTCGACGAAGACGAGGCTCCATTCCCCGGCGGCGATCTCCGGCAGGAAGGCCTGCGCCATGAACGGACGGCCCGGCGCCTCCGCCTGCG
>CAYGUQ010000317.1:0-5477 GCA_964352995.1 uncultured Rhodobacterales bacterium | reverse complement strand
CTCGATGGCCGCCTCGGTGCGCGTCCGCGGCTGGCGGGCGACGGCGCTCGCCGGGCGGCGGTGGAGGGCGGGCTGGGGGCGTTTCATGCGGCTGGCTCCGTCTCGACGGCGGCCGGCGTTCCGCCGGGCGCGCCATGGCCGGTTGCGGTGGCGCCCGAAGCGCTCTGGGCGAAGGGGTTGGCGGGCCGCGCGGGTCGGCAGGCGTCCCGGATCGCGGCGCGCAGCGCCTCGCCATGGGCTGCGCGCCCGGCGCCGTCCGCGCCGCGCGGAGCGCGCGCGTCCAGCACGTCGAGGCAGATCTGGGCGAAGCGCTCGTCGCGGGCCTGCGCCTTCACGCCGAGCGCGGCCATGATGCGGCCGAGCAGGATCGCGGTGCGCAGCGAGGCGGGGCTGGCCGCGCCGGCCTTCGAGCCGGCCTCGCGCACCGCGCGCACGAGGCGCACGACGACGTCGGCGTCGGCCTCGTCGAGGCCCGTGCGGCTGGCGACGATGCCGCGCTCGGCGGCGTGGTCGCTCCAGGAGAGGTCGAACGTCACCATGCGGTCGAAGAGCGCGTCCGGCGCCGCGGAGACGCCCGCGTACTCCTCGGGGTTGGAGGTGAGGATGGCGCGGAACTCCGGGTGCGCGCGCACGTAGCGCCGCCCGCTGGCTGGGTTGGAGAGGATCAGCACCCGCTCCTCCAGCGCCGAGAGCAGCGCGTTGTTGGCCTCGGCCGGCGCGCGGGTGAACTCGTCGTAGATCAGCGTCCAGCCCTTGGTCATCGCCTCCGTCAGCGCGCTGTCGGACCACGCGACGCGGGTGGCGGAGGCCGTCTTCACGACGCGGCTGACATAGCGGTCGTGCAGGCGCGTGGTGGTCTCGCCCACCTCGCGGCCCAGCAGGTCGGCGCTGGTCATCCGGCTGTCGCCCGTCACCATCGAGACGGGGCGGCCGAGCCACGCCGCGACATGCAGCGCCAGCGTCGTCTTGCCGGCGCCGGCGGGGCCGCGGAAATGCACCGGGGCCCCGGCGCGCAGATAGGCGACGGCGCGCGAGTGCATCGAGCGCAGCTCGGCGTCCATGAAGAGGTCGGCGCGCGGCCGCAGGATCAGCGCGCCGGCCGCGGCGGAGGCGGCCTCGTCCACCATCGCGGCGAAGACGTCGCCGGGGTCGGCGCCGTCCTCCGCGGTCGACGCGTCCAGCGCGAAGGGCGCGGGCTCCAGCGCCGCGCCGAGGGGCGCGTCGTCGTCCGCGAAGGGCGGCGCGTCGCCGTCGGCGTGGCGGCCGTCCTCGTCGTCGTCGAGAAGGGTCGTCGTCATGTCTTCTTCGGGGGTCGCCGGCGCCGCTGCGCCGAATAGCTGTCCGCCCATCGCCGTCTCCAGTTCTTGGAGGAGGAATCTTGCTTGATGGGACGTTACGGGCCGAATCGTTGTCGCTTGGTGAATGGCGTCCCAAGAACGCTCCGCGCCGCCGCGTCAGTCCCAGTCGGTCGGCTTGCCCATCGCGTTCAGCGGCAGCGCGGGGCCGAAGGCGAAGCGCGCGGGACGTTCGGGGGCGCTGAGGGTCGCGGCGCAGTGCGCCTCCAGCGCCTGCGCCAGCGCGTCGGGCGCGGCGTCGGCTGCGGGGACGACGAAGGCCTTGAGCCGCGCCCCGGCGCCGTCGCCGTTCAGCCGCACCGCGCAGTCCGAGACGTCCGGATGCTCCATGAGCCGCGCCCGCACGCGCTCGCGCGAGACGTTGACGCCGCCGACCTGCACCGCGCCGTCGAGCCGGCCGGCCGGCGCGAAGCGCCCGTCGTCCCGCCACGCGATGCGGTCGGGCGGCTCGAGGCGCGCCCCGTCGCGGCGGCGGCGGAACCCGGGGCCGTCGCAGGTCAGATGCGGCAGCGGCGCGAAGGGCGCTCCGGCCGCGTCGCGCCAGCCGAGCCCGCCGGTTTCGCTCGATCCGTAGATCTCCAGCAGCCGCCCGAGGCCCGCCTCCGCCAGCGCCGTCCACAGCGCGTCGGGCGCAGGGGCGGTGGAGGTGACGCCGGCGACGCCGGGCCTGAACCGCGCGCCGCTGCGCAGCATGAGTTCCCACAGGAACGGCGTGGCGACGATGAGGTCGCCCTCCCGCGCTTCGGACGCCGCGCGGGCGGGGCCCCAGGCGCGTCCGTCGAGCGTCTCGACGCCGCGCAGGTCGGGGGCGAGCCCGCCCCAGAGAAAGCCGTAGATGTGCTGCGGCGGCGCCAGCGCGATCACCCGCCCGCCGCAGGCCGCGCCGAGGATGTCGCCGTGGCCGCGCGCCTCCTCCACGAGATCGGCGAGCGCGTGGGTCATCGGCTTCGGCGCGCCGGTGGAGCCGCCGGTGAGGAACGTGATCCGCTCCGCCTTGAGCCGCAGGCTGGCCGCGACGATCTCGCGCCAGTCGCCGAGCGTCGGCCGGACGACGAGGTAGTCCTCGGCGCCGGTCTCGTGCATGTGGAAGAACTGGTTGACCCGCGCGATGATCTCCAGCCGAGCGAGGCTGTCGGCGCCGAGCGCCGGGCAGGGCGCGCCCCGGGAGGCGTCGTCGCCGGCGTCTTCGTCGAGGCGCGTGTCGGCGGTCCAGCGGGTCCATTCCGCCGGGCCGACCGTCCGGCCGCGGATGCGGCCGAACTCCTCCGCCACCAGCGCGTCGATCACGCGCGCAAGCAGAGCAGACGATATCGTCCCGCCCGCGGCTGCCGGGGCCGCGGGCGGGACGTCGGCGCACGAAGCGTCGATCTGCGCCGTCATGGGGATTACTCGACGTTGAGGTCGTGCAGGATCTCACCGAGGAGCGACTTGTACTGCCGGCGGGCCTCGGCGGCGCGGGCGCGCAGCGCCAGCGCATGCGCGGCCATTTCCGGCAGGGAGAGGGTGGGGTCGTCGGGCTGGACGTCGACGCGCACGTCGTCGGCCGGGTCGAACGACTCCAGATGCGCCACGAGGCCGCCGAAATCGTCGAACTCCCAGGCGCGGATCACGTCCTGCTCGCCCTCGTCGCGGAAGAACAGCTTCACGGCCGCGATGAAGCGCTGGTCGTTGGTGCGGAACAGCTGGATCTCGTACCAGCAGGGCGCGCCGGGCACGAAGCTCATCGACATCGCCAGCTCGGCGCCGTGGAAGCGGAGCGGCTTGGCGCCGACGCGCTTGATCGCGAACGCCTCGGGTCCGCCCGTCATCGGCGCGGGCGCATCGTAGGACTGCTCCGGCATCTGGCGGTCGGCGTAGGGGCTCATCTGGGACATTCTTTCGGTCTCCAACGTTTCTGTGGGACTGATCGGCGGCGGCGGCGGAAGCGGCGCGTCGCCTTGCGGCGCAGCGCGTTGGTCTGTGCCAGGCCCCGCCGACAGGGCGAGGCGGGACTGGGCCGGCGGCAGGGGTGCGACCGGGCCGACCTGGGTATCGGCCGCTTCCGCAACCAAGGCCCCGGCCTCCGGGGCGGGACGCGACGCCGGCGCGGCGCGGCGCAGCGAGGCGGCGAACGCCGCGTATCCCCGCCGCATCCCCGCCGCGAGCGCGGCCAGGCTTTCGGCGCGCGCGCCGTCGCCTTCGAGGCAGGTCGGGAGACAGGCCGCGGGGTCGAGCCGATCGATGAGCGCGTCGAGATCTTCAGGCCCTGCGACGGGAGCCGCCACGTGCAGCGCGGCGCCTCCCGCCTCGCCTTGCGGATCGACGCTGACGCGGGCGATCGCCTCGCCCTCTTCGGTGAGGAACAGCTCCAGGGCGAAGCGCGCCCCGGTCTCGTCGCAGTCCATCGCCGAGGAGAGCAGGCGCGCTCCGGAGAAGGAGAGGGGGCGCGCGCCGTCGCGCCGCAGCGCGAAACGCTCGGAGGGGGCGCCCGTGAAGGGGACGCCGCTCTCCTCGCGAATCGCGCCTGCGTGGAAGGTCATCGCCGCCTCCGCCGTCTCGCCGGGCTCAGGCCCGCTTCACGAACATCCAGCAGGACTGGCCGTCCGGCTGGGCCTTGAGGTGGATGCGCACCTTCACGTTCGCGCCCTTGTAGGCGAACTCGTAGTCGAACAGCGTGTTCACCTGGCCGGTCTTGTGGAACTTCATGAACTCGCCGTGGAAGCGCTTGCCCTTGGCGCAGGGAGCGATGTCGTTGAAGAAGTTCTTGCCGACGACGGCGCCCGGATCGCGGCCGGCGATCAGACCCTCGGCCTTGTTGTACTTCATGATCTGGGCGTTGCGGTTCAGCAGGACAGCGCCGAACGGCAGATACTCGGCGCGCGCGGGCTCGCGGCTGAGGATGTTGTCGATGTCCTTGCTGCCGAAGGGGATGATTTCCATCAGTATGCTCCTTGCACGTCAGGTCCGACGAAGCGGGTGGTTCTGATCACTCGGGGATTTCGGTGGTGTCGACGCCGTCGACGTTCTTCAGGAACGAGTCGTTGCGCGTCCTTGACATGTCGTGGATGCGGGCGATCACCGGCTCCGCGTCGTCGCCGTTTCTGCGCCCGACGGGAGAAATCCAGCGATAGTCCATCGGACCCATCGAGACGGTGCACTGGGGCACGGCTTCGAATCGGGCGCCGGCGTCGTAGACCGCGCTGTCGATCTCCATCTCGTCCGCCTCGCCAAACTCCGCGAGAGCCTTCAGCTCCTCGATCTGGCCGTCGGTGGTGAGCTTCTCGGTCTGAGCGATGATCTCGGCGGCCGCCTCCAGCACCCATTCGGCGAAGTTGCCACGCACGATCAGGCCGTGCGCCGGGTAGTGAAACTCGTACGTGTCGCCTTGTTTCCTCAGGGACCCAAGTTCATTCATGGTCGGTATGCTCCTTTGACTTGGCATACTGGAACTGAACGCCGCCGCCAGTTTCAGTCGTGGAACGAGTAGAACTTCGCCTGTAGATATTAAGCGAAACTTATGCTGCCGATTTTTGAGGCGCTGATTTGAATGGGTTTTATGCTATCCGTCATGGTTAACGAACCATGAAAGTTGTTGAAAAGTTGATTCAAACACCGCACCATGACTATGTAATCGGGAGAGATCGTCATGGCTGTTGGTGGAGTGCGGTTCGCTGTACGCGAGGACGGAGAGGATGTGCTCGTCTATCACATGTCTTCGGTGAAGGAGGCGGTGAAGACGCTCGACTTCATCCGCGAATTCTTCCCGAACGCCCAGTTCATCTTCGAGCCGCTGCGTCACTGAAGGCGAGGCCGTCTCAGCCGAGGCGGGCGCTCGCGAGGGCGCGCAGCGCCTGCACGTCGACGAGGCGGCCGACGAGGCCGAGCCGGTCGGCCAGCGCGTCGGGGTCCGATGCGGCGAGATCGCGGAGACTGTCGACGCCCGCCTGCCGCAGCAGCCATACCAGACCCGGCCCTACGCCGGGCAGCGCCGCGACGGCGTCCGGGCCGTCCTCGCATGGCGCTTGAGCTCGGACCGCGGGGCGCGCCGAGGTCGGCTGGGGGTTCCAGTAGCGCCGCGCGCGCAGCGGCGGCGTCGCCGGTCGGCTGGGGGGCGCGACAGTCGGCGAAGGCGTCGGCGAAGGG
>CAYGUQ010000316.1:0-5486 GCA_964352995.1 uncultured Rhodobacterales bacterium | reverse complement strand
CGCCATGATCGAGAAGTACTCAGCCGAAGAAGAACTGCTCGACGCCGGCGTCGAGGCGGATCGCGCAGAAGTCGGGCCGGTCGGCGACGTCGCCTCCGCCGCGGGGCGCGGCGCGGCGGCGGGCGACGGCGCAGGGATGGGAGACTTCCTCGCGCGCCTCGTCGCCGAACTGCGCTGCGCGACCGACGACGGCCATCGCCGGATCATGATCGCGCATCTCTTCGACGACACCCGGCGGATGCTCGACGCGCTCGAACCCGTGGCGCCTTTCGACGCCGTCATCGGCGTGCCCTATTCCTCCAACCGACCCGGCGTCGCCGAGGCCTGGGGCGCCCGGTTCGGCGACCGGCTGCGCCTGCCGGCGGACCTGCCGGAGCTGGAGACCGTCGTCGCGAAGGAGATCGCGCGGGCCCTGGCGCGCTGCGAGGCGCATGGCCAGAAGCTGATCGTGCAGGATGTCGGCGGTTTCGCCGCCCCGATCCTGCACGCCTATTTCGCCGACCGTCTGCACCTCGTGCGCGGCGTGGTCGAGATCACCAAGCAGGGGGTCTGGCGCGCCGCGGCGCTGCCGCTGGCCTTCCCCGTGCTGCACTGCGCCGACAGCGAGTTGAAGCGGCTGGAGGCGGTGCGATGTGGTGAGACGGTGGCGCGCTGCCTGGACGGCGTGGCGCGGACGCTCGGCCATTCGCTGGCCGGGCGCCGGGCGACGGTGATGGGGGCGGGCTGGATCGGCTCCGGCGTCGCGCGGGCGCTGCGCCGGCTCGACATGGTGGTCGAGCTCGTCGACACCGATCCGCTCAAGATCGTCGAGGCGCGGCTCGCCGGCTTCGAGGCCGCCGCCGCGCCGCGCCGCCTCGGCGAGACCGAGCTGCTGGTGGGCGCCACCGGCAGGCTCTCCGTCACGGCCGCCCATCTCGACGCCCTGCCAGACGGGGCGCTCGTGGCCAGCGCCAGCTCGCGCCAGATCGAGATCGACGTCGCGCATCTCTCGGCGCATCCCGCCGAGACCGCCTGCGCCGGCGTGGTCGCCCGCCGGCTGCCGCCGCGCGGGCCCGGACGGGCGCCGCGCCGCGTTCTGCTCGTGAACGACGGCTTCCCCGCCAATTTTCTGCCCGGCTCGGGCAGCGTCGCGGACGAGATCGTGGAGACGATCCTCGGCGAGCTGATCGTGCTGCAGGCCGCCCTCGCCACCGGCGCCTTCAGGCCCGGCGTCCACCGCATCCAGCCCGAGCAGGAGGCCCTCTGCGCCAGGCTCTGGCTGGAGATGCGCGACGCGCCCCTGCGCCCGGCCTCCTGACGTCGCCGGCAAGCCGCCGCCAGCCGGCTCCTTCGCCCTCCCGTCATTCCCCAAGAAGGGTTTCGCCATGTCCCTCGCCAGCGACCTGCCGCCCGCCTTCCACGACGTCGCCCCCAGGCCGACGGCCGCCCCGCCCGAACAGGAGCGCGCCCTGGAGGGCGCGGCCCACTCGCCCTATCTCGTCGCCCGCCTCGCCGGCCAGAAGCCGAACCTCTACGGCACGGTGAAGTTCGCCGTGGTGGCGCGCGAGATCCGCCGGCTGGAGAAGCTGCTCGGCCGCCCGCCGCGGGTGCTCGACCTCGGCTGCTCGACGTCGATCTCGCGCCACTATCTCGAAATCAACAACCTCAACTTCGAGTACTGCGGCGTCGACTACGAGGACCAGTTCTCGCCAGACATCGTCATGGACGTGCGCGAGCTCGACCGCCGCCGCGACGAGCTGCCCTGGACGCCGGACGTCATCATGCTGCTCGACGTGCTGGAGCACCTGCCGGGCAGGACGCAGGACATCGAGGCCGTGATGCGCGCCTGCGACGCGGTGATCCCGCCCCATGGCCTCGTGCTGGTGATCGCGCCGCAACTCTACCGACTGGATCGGCTGAAGCTGGCGCACCTGCACTATCCCGAGCATCAGGTGCGCTTCACCCTCGGCGAGTGGCGCGGCATCGTCGAGCGCGCCATGCGCGTGGAGAAGGTGCGCGGCGTCGGTTATCTCTCGTGGCTGTGCTACCTGCCGATGCTGAGCCGGCGCTACCGCGAGGACAACGGCTACGGCCGCCTGTTCCACGCGCTGCGGGGCGGCTTCTTCGAATGGGGCCCGTTCAAGCCGCTGGAGATCGCGCTGACGCGGGCGCTGGGCTGGGCGCCGTTCCTCGCGGGCTGGTCCAACAGCAGCCTTCTGGTCTGTCGCAAGAGCGGCGCGGCGCCGACGCGCTGACGTCTCGCTAGGGGCGCGCGCGCCGATACGCGCGCCCCGAGCGGCGTCGCGACGCCGCATCCTGCGGCCCCGGCGGCGCTGTTGCGTTTTGCCGCCGCCGCGGCCACGCTCCCCGCATGAAACGGCCCCGCCGAGCAACGAGCGGGCCGATCGGGGAGGGGTCGATGTCGCAGCCGGAGAAGGCGGCGCCGCGCTCGAATGTGAGCCTTGCGCGCCGCGCATGGTCCATCCGGCGGCTGGCGCTGCGCATGGCGGAGGTGCAGGGGCAGGGCTACATCGGCCAGGCGCTCGGCGTCGCCGACGTGCTGGCGGTCTCCTATTTCCACGCGCTGAACATGCGCCCCGCCGAGCCTGAATGGGAGGGGCGCGACCGCTTCCTGCTCTCCATCGGGCACTACGCCATCGCGCTCTACGCCGCGCTGATCGAGGCGGGCGTGCTGCCGGAGGCGGAGATCGAGACCTACGGGATGGACGACAGCCGCATGCCGATGTCGGGGATGGCGGCCTACACGCCCGGCATGGAGATCACCGGCGGCTCGCTCGGCCACGGGCTTGGCGTCGCGGTCGGCATGGCGATGGGGCTGCGCGCGAAGGGCTCCGACGCCTTCGTCTACAACCTGATGTCCGACGGCGAACTCGGCGAGGGCTCGACCTGGGAGGCCGCGATGGGGGCGGCGCACCAGCGGCTCGCCAACCTGATCTGCCTCGTCGACTTCAACGACCAGCAGGCCGACGGCCCCTCGACGCGGATGCTCTCCGCCGAGCCGGTCGACGCCAAGTTCGAGGCGTTCGGCTGGCATGCCCAGCGCATCGACGGCAACGACCTCGACGCCCTGACCGCCGCCTTCGACGCCGCCCGCGCGCTGGCCGAGCCGCGCCCGCGCGTCATCGTCTGCGACACGACCATGTGCAAGGGCGTGCCCTTCCTGGAGCGCCGCGACATCACCCATTTCGTGCGCGTCGAGCCCGACGAGTGGCGCGAGGCGCTGGCGGTTCTGGACGAGGCCATGCCCCAATGAGCGACGCCGCGAGAGCCCGCAAGTACGAACCGCGCACGCCGCCGCCCGTCGGGCCGGACGGCAAGCGCCTCGCCACCTCCGCCATGATCGCCTCGCTGGAGGCCGAGGGCTACGAGACCGTGGCGGCGCCCTTCGGCCATGCGCTCGCGGCGCTCGCGCGCGAGCGGCCCGAGATCGTCGGGCTTACCGCCGATCTCAGCAAGTACACCGACCTCTACGTCTTCGCGGAAGCGCATCCGGAGCGGTTCCACCAGATGGGGATGGCCGAGCAGCTGATGATCTCCGCCGCCGCCGGCATGGCGCGCGAGGGCTTCGTCCCCTTCGCCACCACCTACGCCGTGTTCGCCTCGCGCCGCGCCTACGACTTCATCTGCATGGCGATCGCGGAGGAGCGGCTGCCGGTGAAGATCGTCTGCGCCCTGCCGGGGCTGACCACCGGATACGGCCCCAGCCATCAGGCCACCGAGGACCTCGCCATCTTCCGCGGCATGCCGAACCTGACCGTGCTCGACCCCTGCGACGCCGACGACATCGCCCAGTCGGTGCGCGCGATGGCCGACCACCCCGGCCCGGTCTACTCGCGGCTGCTGCGCGGCAAGGTGCCGAAGGTGCTGACGAAATGGAAGCCGGACTACCGCTTCGAGATCGGCCGGGCGCAGCTCATCCGGGACGGCGGCGACGTGCTGGTGGTCTCGTCGGGCTTCATGACCATGCGCGCGCTCGACGCCGCCGAGCGGCTGGCGGAGGAAGGCCTGGAAGTGGCGGTTCTGCACTCGCCCACCATCAAGCCGCTCGACGAGGCGACGATACTGGAGGAGGCGTCGAAGGGCGGGCGGCTCGTCGTCACGGCGGAGAACCACAGCGTCGTCGGCGGGCTGGGCGAGGCGGTGGCGGTGGCGATGATGCGGGCCGGCGTCTGGACGCCCTTCCGCCAGATCGGCCTGCCGGACGCCTTCCTCGACGCGGGCGCGCTGCCGACGCTGCACGACCGCTACGGCATATCGGTTTCGGCGATGGTGGAGCGGATCAGATCATGGACATGAGGCCCGGCTGCGTCGTGGAGGCGCCATGAGACTGCTCGAAGGCATGGGCGCCGCGATCACCGGCGCGGCGTCGCCCCGCGGGCTCGGAAAGGCGACGGCGCGGCTCTTCGCCGAGCACGGCGCGCGCGTGGCGATCCTCGATCTTGACGCCGGCGCGGCGCAGGCCGCCGCCGACGACCTCGGCGCGGGCCATCTCGGCCTCGCCTGCGACGTGACCGACAAGGCGGCGGTCGAGCGCGCGATGGCGGCGGCCGTCGAGGCGCTCGACGCCGTCGACGTGCTGGTGAACAACGCCGGCATCACCCAGCCGCTGAAGACGATGGAGATCGCGCCTGAGAACTACGACGCGGTGCTCGACGTGAACCTGCGCGGCACGCTCTACTGCAGCCAGGCGCTGATCCCGCACATGCGCGCCCGCCGGCGCGGCTCGATCGTCAACATCTCGTCGGTCTCGGCCCAGCGCGGCGGCGGGATCTTCGGCGGGCCGCACTATTCGGCGGCGAAGGCCGGGATACTCGGGCTGACCAAGGCGATGGCGCGCGAGCTGGCGCCGGACGGCGTGCGCGTGAACGCCGTCTGCCCGGGCTTCATCGCGACCGACATCACCGCCGGCAAGCTGACGCCGCAGATGATGGAGACGATCCTCGCCGGCATTCCCATGGGCCGCGTCGGCGCGGCGGAGGACGTGGCGGGCTGCGCGCTGTTTCTCGCCTCGTCGCTCTCCGCCTACGTCACCGGCTCGGAAGTCGACGTGAACGGCGGGTCGCTGATCCACTGAGCGCGGACGCGGAAGCTCAGGCGGCCGTGAGCGCCGCCTCAAGCGCGTCGACGAAGAGATCTCCCTCGGCGTCCGTCAGCGTCAGCGGCGGCCGCGCCTTGAGCGTCTCGCCGGTCCGCCCCGCCGCGCCGATCAGCACGCCGCGGTCGCGCATCCCGTTGATCACGCGCCGCGCGAGGCCCGCGTCCGCCAGCTCCAGCCCGAAGAAGAGGCCCGCGCCGCGCACCGCGACCAGCCGGCCGTCCGCGGCGGCGATCTCGCCGAAGCGGGCGCGCAGCCGACGGCCCTGCGCCTCCGCCCGCGCCTGAAGGCCCTCCGCCGCGATCGTCTCCAGCACGGCGAGCCCAGCCGCCGCCGCGACCGGGTTGGCGCCGAAGGTGCTGAAGAAGCCGAACTCCTCGCAGTAGCGCGC
>CAYGUQ010000315.1:0-5517 GCA_964352995.1 uncultured Rhodobacterales bacterium | reverse complement strand
TCTCCTCGTTCCTGCTCCTGCTCCCGTTTTCTTCGCCGCCGCCTTCGCGCCGCCCGGCCGGGATCTGCCGGGGCTGGCGGCGCTGGCGCTGACGCCCGTCGCCGCGGCGGCGCTGGCTTTCGCAACGGCGCGCATGGCGATCCTCGCGATGCTGGCGCGGGTGGAGTGAGGGGACGATCCTTGACGGCGATGCTGCGCGGGGCCGCGTTCTACGCGGTCTTCTATCCTTCCATGGCGGTCTTCGGCCTGCTGGGCTTTCCCTTCGCGCTGATCTGGCGGGGCGCCGCGCGCCATGTCGCGAAGAGCTTCTTCGCCTGGACCTTCCTGCTGCTGCGGGTGTTCGGCGGCGTGCGCGTGGCGGTGCGCGGGCCGGCGCCGCGCGGGGCCGTTCTCGTCGCCGCCAAGCACCAGTCGATGCTCGACGTCTTCATGCTCTACCACGCGCTGCCGGAGGCCTTCTTCGTGATGAAGCGGGAGCTGACGCGGGCGCCGGTGTTCGGCTGGTACGCGCTGCGGGTGGGGGCGGTGCCGGTGGACCGGGGCGGCGGCGCGGCGGCGCTGGAGGCGATGGTGGCGGCGCTGAGCCGGGTTGCGGGCGACGGCGGCCAGATGGTGATCTACCCGCAGGGCACGCGGACGCCGCCGGGCGTCTCTACCGCCGAGCGGCCCTACAAGGTGGGCGTCCACGCGGTCTACGCCGCCTCGGGCCGGCCCTGCGCGCCGGTGGCGACCAATTCGGGGAGCTGCTGGCCGCGCGGGCTGGCGCTGAGGCCGGGCGTCGCGGTGCTGGAGTTCCTGCCCGAGATCGCGCCCGGCCTCGACCGCGGCGCCTTCATGGCGCGGCTGGAGGCCGCGATCGAACCGGCCTCGGCCGCGCTGGCCAGCGCAGGCGGCCGCCGCTAGGGTCGCGCGCGGCGCGAAGGGGCGCCGGGCGAGGGCATGGCATGGCGCTGACGGTCTGCACCTGGAACATCAACTCGGTGCGCCTGCGCGCCGGCCTCGTGGAGCGCCTGCTGCGCGAGGCCGCGCCGGACGTGCTGTGCCTGCAGGAGACCAAGACGCCGGTCGAGAAGTTCCCCGCCGAACACTTCGCCGCGCTCGGCTACCATGCGCTCGCGGCGCGCGGCGACAAGGGCTACAACGGCGTCGCCATCCTCGCGCGCATTCCGCTGGAGCCGGCGGGCCATGTCGACTTCTGCGGCAAGGGCGACGCGCGGCATGTCGCGGCGCGCACCGAGAGCGGGCTGGAGATCCACAACTTCTACGTCCCGGCCGGCGGGGACGAGCCCGACCGCAACGTCAACGCCAAGTTCGCCCACAAGCTCGACTTCGTGGCCGAGATGGCGGACTGGGGCCGAGGCCGCGCTGGCCCGGCCATCGCGGTGGGCGACCTCAACATCGCCCCGCGGGAGGACGACGTCTGGTCCCACCGCGAACTCCTGAAGGTCGTCAGCCATACGCCGGTTGAGGTGGAGGCCTTCGAGAAGGCGCGCGCCGCCGGCGGCTGGGCCGACGTGACGCGCGACCTGACGCCAGAGGGCAAGCTCTACACCTGGTGGAGCTACCGCGCGAAGGACTGGGCGCTGAGCGACCGCGGGCGGCGGCTCGACCATGTCTGGGCGAGCTCCGACGTCGCGCCGAAGGCGCGCCGCGTGACGATCCTGCGCGGCGCGCGGGGCTGGGACAAGCCGTCCGACCACGTTCCCCTCGTCGCCGAGTTCGACCTGTGAGCGCGATCCGCCTGAGCGTCGCGGGGCCGCGCGCCGACATCCGGCTCGACCGCCCCGAAAAGCTCAACGCGCTGGAGGTGGCCGATCTCGAGGCGTTCGCCGCAGCGCTCGCCGAAGTCCACGCCGCGCCCGGCGTGCGGGTGCTGGTGGTGACGGGAACCGGCGAGCGGGCGTTCTCCTCGGGCGTCTCGCTCGGCGACGTCGCCTCGCAGGACTGGTCGGTCAACCCGCTCGCCGCGCTCTGCGACGGGCTGGAGCAGTTTCCGCTGCCGACGGTCTGCGCGCTGAACGCCAGCGTCTATGGCGGCGCGGCGGAGATCGCGCTGGCCTGCGACTTCCGCATCGGCGTGGAGGGCATGGTCTGCCGCGTGCCGCCCGCCGCGCTCGGCATCCATTACGAGCCCGCCGGCATCGCCCGCGCCATGCGCCGCATCGGCGGGCAGTGGACGCGGCGGATGTTCCTCGCGGCGGAGACGTTCGACGCGGGGCAGCTTCTCGCGATGGGCTTCGCGGATCGCCTCGTCGCGCGCGAAAGCCTTCCGGCCGAGATCGACGCCTTTGCGGAGCGCCTCGCAGGTCTCGCGCCGCTGGCGGTGCAGGGCATGAAGCAGTCGATCCTCGAGATCGCGGAAGGCCGGGCGGACGTCGCGGCGGCGCAGGCGCGCATCGCCGCCGCCTGGGCGTCTGAGGATCTGCGCGAGGGCCTCGCGGCGATGCGCGAGAAGCGCGCGCCGACCTTCCGCGGGCGCTGAGGCGCGCGACGGCGTCCGCCGCGAGACGCGAGGGCGCTTGCCGCGCGGCGCGTCATGGGAGAGTTTCCGCGCCGTCGGGGCGGCCCGACGGGGAGGCCAGGGAGGGTGGAGTTGGACGAGCGCAGGGTTATCCGCCCGGAACTTGACGGGCTCGACGCGGCCGACGTTCGAGCCGTGCGCGCCGGCAACAGCCTCATGCCGGGGCTCGCCTGCTTCACCGGCGTCTCGTTCTTCGTCTATCTCGTGACCAAGGGGCTGAGCGGCGCCGCCGCGGTCGACGTCGCGCTGATGGTCCAGATCGTCGTGTCGGCGGCGCTTGCGGGCGGCGGCGGCGGCCTGCTGGCGCGCGGGCGCTACTTCAGCGCCACGCTGGAGACCGAGGCCGGCGCGATCCGCCTCAAGGGCCTCAGCAAGGCGGAGCAGAGGGCGATAGTGGCCCGCTACGGCCCGCCCGAGAGCCCTAACGAGGGCCCGAACGAGGGAGCGTGACGCCGGCGCTGGGGCGCGTGGTTACGGCGCCAGCAGCGCCTCGATGCGCTTCTGCACGGTCGTCGAGATGTCCTCCGGCGTGACCGGCCGCCGCTCCAGCAATCCGCGCAGGTGCGGGTTGTCGGACGCGTCGCAGAAGCGCATCGCCCAGCCGCCGAAACGGCGCGCAGGCACTGCGCCGCGGGCCAGCAGGGTCAGCTCCTCATGGCGCGGGTCGCGCCGGATGCTCTCGTAGATCGCCTCGACGTCGGCTTCGGCGCCCTCGAGCACCTGAAAGAATGCGGCGTCGCTGAAGTAGAGCACGCCGCTGACGTCGCGTGCGGCGTTCCTGCGCAGCGCCACGCGGGCGATGTCCAGCATTTCGACCGAATGCGCCGCGATGAGCGGCGTGCTCGAGTACGCCAGAGACCAGACCATGCGCGCTTCCGACTTTCGTTCCCAACGGCGACCTTAGCATCAAGTCGGGCCGCATGCGCCGGAACGCAAGCGCGCTGCGACGCCGGGTTCAGGCCCGCGCCGCGTCGGAAGGGGCCTCGCCCAGCGCGTCGAGGGCGGCGGCGACCATGTGGCCGGCGTTCACGCCCGCCTGCTCGTACATGCGCGCGGGGCTGTCCTGGTCGATGAAGGCGTCGGGGAAGCACAGGGTGCGGATGCGCAGGCCGCCGTCGAGCGCGCCCTCGTTGGCCAGCAGGTGCAGCACATGGGCGCCAAAGCCGCCCGTCGCGCCCTCCTCGACGGTGATGAGCGCGGCGTGCTCGCGCGCCAGACGCAGGATGAGGTCGCGGTCGAGCGGCTTGGCGAAGCGCGCGTCGGCGACGGTGGCCGACAGGCCGCGGGCGTCGAGCTCCTCCGCCGCCTTCATCGCCTCCGCGAGCCGCGTGCCGAGGCTGAGGATCGCGACCTTGCCGCCTTCCTTGACGATCCGGCCCTTGCCGATCTCCAGCGGGACGCCGCGCGCCGGCATCTCGACGCCGACGCCCTCGCCGCGCGGATAGCGGAAGGCGCTGGGGCCGTCGTCGTAGGCCGCCGCGGTGGCGACCATGTGCATCAGCTCCGCCTCGTCGGCGGCCGCCATCACCACGAAGCCGGGCAGGTTGCTTAGATAGGCGACGTCGAAGCTGCCGGCGTGGGTCGCGCCGTCGGCGCCCACCAGCCCCGCGCGGTCGATGGCGAAGCGCACCGGAAGTCTCTGGATCGCGACGTCGTGCACCACCTGATCGTAGCCGCGCTGCAGGAAGGTCGAGTAGATCGCCGCGAAGGGCTTCAGCCCGCCCGCCGCCATCCCGGCGCAGTAGGTCACCGCGTGCTGCTCGGCGATGCCGACGTCGAAGCAGCGGTTGGGGAAGCGCTTGGCGAAGAGGTTCAGCCCCGTCCCGTCCGGCATGGCGCCGGTCACCGCGACGATGCGGGGGTCGTGCTCCGCCTCCGCGACCAGCGCCTGCGCGAAGACCTTGGTGTAGGAGGGCGCGTTCGAGGGCGCCTTGGCCTGCGCGCCGGTCACGACGTCGAACTTCGAGACGCCGTGGTACTTGTCGTCGGCGTTCTCCGCCGGCGCGTAGCCCTTGCCCTTCTTGGTCAGCGCATGGATCAGCACCGGCCCGTCGGCGCGCGCCTTCACCGTGCGCAGCACCGCCAGCAGCGACGCCATGTCGTGCCCGTCGATCGGGCCGACATAGTCGAAACCGAGCTCCTCGAAGAGCGTCCCGCCGAGCGCCGCGCCCTTGATGAGCTCGCGCGCGCGCCGTGCGCCCTCGCGCAGCGGCCCCGGCAGGAAGCGCTCGGCGGATTTCGCCGCGGCGCGGAAATCCTGGAACGGGTTCGTCGTCCAGAGCCGGGTGAGGTAGTCCGACATCGCGCCCACCGGCGGGGCGATGGACATCTCGTTGTCGTTGAGGATGACGATGAGCCGGCGCTTCTGGTGGCCGGCGTTGTTCAGCGCCTCGTAGGCCATGCCGGCCGACATCGCGCCGTCGCCGATCACCGCG
Source organism: uncultured Rhodobacterales bacterium (assembly GCA_964352995.1). Lineage (GTDB taxonomy): Bacteria > Pseudomonadota > Alphaproteobacteria > Rhodobacterales > Rhodobacteraceae > Rubrimonas. The sequence goes on along the minus strand of CAYGUQ010000315.1, from coordinate 561 downwards.
ATGGCGTCGCCGTTCTCCGCATCCTGCCCGAGGTCGCGCGCCGTCGCGAAGCCGAGCGCGGCGGAGATCGAGGTGGAGGAATGCGCCGCGCCGAAGGGGTCGTAGGCGCTCTCGGCGCGCTTGGTGAAGCCCGAGAGCCCGCCGCCCATGCGCAGGGTGCGGATGCGGTCGCGCCGGCCGGTCAGGATCTTGTGGGGATAGCACTGGTGGCCGACATCCCAGATCAGCTTGTCCTTCGGCGTGTCGAAGACGGCGTGGATCGCCACGGTCAGCTCCACGACGCCGAGCCCGGCGCCGAGGTGCCCGCCGGTGACGGACACCGCCGAGATCGTCTCGGCGCGCAGCTCGTCGGCGACGCGCCGCAGCTGGGCGTCGGTCATGCCCTTGAGGTCGGCGGGCGAGGCGACGCCGTCGAGCAGCGGCGTCGAGGGCCGGTTGTCGGGGAGGCGGGGGTCGGCCATGGCGCTGGTCCTTGTATCGTTGCGCGGTCGCGTCAGGCGCGGCGCGCGATGGCGTAGTCGGCGGCGGCGGCGAGCGCGGCCGCCTGGTCGCCCCAGGGGG
>CAYGUQ010000314.1:0-5547 GCA_964352995.1 uncultured Rhodobacterales bacterium | reverse complement strand
GGACCCTTTCATCCAGGTGCTGCGCCCCATCAGCCCGCTGGCGTGGATGCCGCTGGCGCTGTTCGTCATCCAGGACAGCCAGGCCTCGGCGATTTTCGTCATCTTCATCTGCTCGATCTGGCCGATGCTGATCAACACCGCCTTCGGCGTGGCGGGCGTGCGCAAGGACTGGCTGAACGTCGCGCGGACCCATGAGCTGGGGCCGCTCAAGACCGCCTTCACGGTGATCCTGCCAGCCGCCGCGCCGACGATCCTGACGGGGATGCGCATCTCGATCGGCATCGCGTGGCTGGTGATCGTGGCGGCGGAGATGCTCGTGGGGGGCACGGGCATCGGCTACTACGTGTGGAACGAGTGGAACAATCTCGACCTCACCTCCGTGATCTTCTCCATCCTGATGATCGGCGTCGTCGGCATGGCGCTCGACGCGGCCTTCGGCGCGGCGCAGCGCGCCGTCGCCTTCACCGAATAGGAGGGACGCAGCGATGTCCCAGGACTTCCTGAGCATCGAGGGGCTGGCCAAGCGCTTCCCCTCGCCCGGCGCCGCCGAACCGCTGACAGTGTTCGAGAACGTGAACTTCTCGGTGCAGAAGGGCGAGTTCGTCTGCATCATCGGGCATTCCGGCTGCGGCAAGTCCACCATCCTCAACGTGCTGGCGGGGCTGGACGAGGCCACCGAGGGCGCGGTGGTGATGGGCGGGCGCGAGGTGAAGGGGCCGAGCCTCGACCGCGGCGTGGTGTTCCAGAACTACTCGCTGCTGCCGTGGCTCTCCGCGCTGAAGAACGTGACGTTCGCCGTGGCGGCGCGCCACCCGAAATGGTCGCGCGAGCAGGTGCGGGCGCACTCCATGAAGCACCTGGAGATGGTCGGCCTCGGCGGCGACGCGGCGCAGCGCAAGCCCTCGCAGCTCTCCGGCGGGATGCGCCAGCGCGTCTCGATCGCCCGCGCCTTCGCCACCCAGCCCGAGCTGCTGCTGCTCGACGAGCCTTTCGGCGCGCTCGACGCGCTGACGCGCGGGGTGATCCAGGACGAACTGCTCAAGGTCTGGGCGGAGACGCGCCAGACGGTGTTCATGATCACCCACGACGTCGACGAGGCGATCTATCTCGCCGACCGCATCCTGCTGATGACGAACGGCCCCTTCGCCCATGTCGCGGAGGACGTCCAGATATCCATTCCCCGCCCGCGCTCGCGCGACGCGATCGTGGACGACCCGCGCTACTACCGCATCCGCAACCATCTCGTTCACTTCCTCGCCCGCCGCTCCAAGGAGCTCGGCGGCAGGCCCGCGGGCGAGCGCGGCCGGCGGCCCGAGGCGGTGAGCTTCGAAGACCCCGAGGACACGCCCGCGCCGGGCAAGCCCCGGCTCTATGCGGTCAACGACTGAACGCCCGAAAACAGCGAACAATCCCGAAGAGGAGACACCCGTGATGAAGCATTCCACCTTCGTCGATCCGATGATGGACAAGGACGACGTCGCCGCCATGGTGCTGGCCAAGAAGAAGCAGACCGGCATGAGCTGGCACGAGATCGCCGAGAAGATCGGCATGTCGCCGGTCTGGACCCACTCCGCGGCCATGGGCATGAACTCGATGCCGCCGGAGAAGGCCGACGCGCTCGTGAAGCTGCTGGCGCTGCCGCAGGAGGCGGCCTCCGTCCTGACCGAGCCGCCGACCAAGACCTGGGATCAGGCCGTGCCGACCGACCCCTGCATCTACCGCCTCTACGAGATCGTCGCGGTCTACGGGCCCACGATCAAGACGCTGATCCAGGAGAAGTTCGGCGACGGCATCATGTCCGCCATCGACTTCGACATGGAGATCACCCGCGTCGAACACCCCAAGGGCGACCGCGTGAAGGTCGAGATGTCGGGCAAGTTCCTCAAATACGCGAGCTGGTGAGCGATGCGCCCGCCCCTGCCCCCGTTCGACGAGGCCTCCGCCCGCGCCAAGGTGCGCGCCGCGGAGAACGCGTGGAACGGGCGGGACCCGGTCAAGGTGGCGGGCGCCTACACGGAAGACAGCGTGTGGCGCAACCGCTCGGAGTTCCTCCAGGGTCATGACCAGATCGTCGCGTTCCTCACCGCCAAGTGGGAGAAGGAGCGCGAGTATCGCCTCGTGAAGAACCTCCACGCCTTCTGGGGCGCCCGCATCGCGGTGCGCTTCCGCTACGAGTGGCATGACGCCTCGGGCCAGTGGTGGCGCAGCTTCGGCAACGAGAACTGGGAGTTCGCGGAAGACGGGCGGATGCGGCGCCGCGAGGCGAGCATCAACGACGTCGCCATCGCCGAGACCGATCGGCGCTACACCTGGCCCGCCCCCGGCCCGCGCCCCGACGACTGGCCGGAGATGGAGGACGTCCCCGACTGATCGGGGCAAGCCGAAAGGCCGCCGGTCGCGCCTCTCGCCGGGCGCGCTGCGGCGACCACATCCGGCGGGAGGTCGGGACCGTGCCCGCAGCCGCGTCGGCGGGGCTTCGTCTCGCCGCAGACGCCGTCGCGCCGCCGCCTCGGCCATCATGCCTTCCGGAGCGGAGCGCACGCGACGCTGGCCGGTCGCGCCGCATGGAGACGCGCCGCATGGATGCGCGCCGCTTCTCGCGAAGACCGGCGCGCGCACACGCCTCCCCCGCACCGTCGCATGCGCAGCGCCGAGCCGCGCTCCCGCTAACGCAATGGGCAATGCGCGCGCACTCGACACGACAGCTGATTAACGCGCGGGCTTGATTGAGCACGACGCACCAGAAAAGGGCGAGCAAAACAAGGCCGCCAAGAATGGCATGCAATTTGCTCGTTAACAGACAGCGCAGCCCCGCTGGTCGGGAGCTTCGGTTGGCGTGCCGACGGCAGGAATGCGGTCGACCCGGCAGGGGCGGCGTGCGGGGCTCCCCTCCCCTTGCGCGCCGCCCCGTTCCACCGGGCCGCTGACGGGCGAAGGCCTGCGTCCGCTCCTGTCGAACCGATGACAGCGCGTCGGGCTGGCCGGCGCGCACAGACAGGGAAACTGCCAAGCATGTGCGATCATCACCTGCACACCGCCCGTCTCGACCTCGCCGCGCCGCGGCTGAACCGTCGCGGCTTCCTTCGCAGCACCGGCGCCATGACGCTGACCATGGCGGCGGCCGGCGGCCTGACCGCGGGCCGCGCGCTGGCCTCGGACGCGATCACCTCGACCCACGGCACCGGCTTCTGCAACCTCAACCTGTTCCTCGCCCACGCCGACCAGCTGGCGCAGGAGGACGGACTCGAGATCCAGTTCGTCAACACGCCGACCTTCGCCGAGCAGGTGACGTTCCTCGGCATCGGCCAGGTCGACGTCGGCCTGATGCCCTACACGAGCTTCATGGCGCTCTATGACGCCGGCGCGCCCGTCACCATCGTCGCCGGCGGCGGCATCGAGGGCTGCGGCATCGTCTCCCAGCCCGGCCTCGACACGGCGGAGAAGCTGAAGGGCAAGACGCTCGGCACCTTCCAGCTCGATACGCTCGAAGTGATGCCCTACGACTGGCTCAAGGCGAAGGGCGTGCCGTTCAGCGACGTGAACGTGCGCTACATGGGCAACACGCCCGAGGCGGTGGAGGCATTCAAGGCCGGCGCGCTCGACTGGATCTGCACCATCGAGCCCTACGTCACCTCGCTCATCAACGACGTGCCCGGCGCGCACCTGCTGTCGGACGGCAAGGACATCTACGGCGCCGGCTACACCGACTGCGTGCTCGCCTGCCGCACCAACCTGATCACCGAGAAGCCCGCCGCGCTGAAGGCGCTGATCAAGGGCATGATGAAGGCGCAGGCCGCCGCCGAGGCCGACCCCGACACCGCGCTCGAGAAGCTCGTCGGCACCTACTACAAGACCTCGATGGAGAACGCCCAGTTCGCCAAGTTCAAGCAGCCCGCCGTGGTCGACGCCCGCGACCAGACCGACTTCATCCTGCAGCGCGTCGAGAGCGTGATCGAGATGGGCTACATCAAGCAGAAGCCCGGCCGCGACGCGATCGACTGGACGCTGCTGGAGGAGGTCATCGCCGAGAACGCCGACCTCTACGGCTCGCTCAAGCTGAAGTCGGCCTGACATGGCCGACGCCGCGCCTGACATGCAGGCCGGCGGCGCGCGCGCTTCCGGCGGGGCGACAGCCCCGCCGGCCCGCGCGCCGCTGGTCGCGCCGGAGAAGCTGCGAAAGTTCGTCTCCTCGTTCGGATGGACCGTCGCGTCCGTCGGCCTGTTCACGCTGATCTGGGAGTTCTGCTGGCTGGTCGGCTGGGCGGACCCCAAGCTGCTGCCGCCGCCGCACATCTTCCTCGGCCAGATCGGCGAGCAGACGAAGTTCTTCAACACCGCGACGCGCTGGGCGGTCGGCGTGAACCCCGACAGCGGCCCGACGGGGCTTGAGTCCGTGATGGTGACGGTCGCGGCCACAATGGCCCGCGTCGTGGCCGGGCTGGTCATCGCCTCCGTGCTCGCCATCACCCTCGGCGTGCTCATCCGCTACTACGTCATGGTCGAGCGCCTCACGCTGCCGACGATCACGCTGCTCTCGCCGGTCTCGCCCATCGCGTGGCTGCCGGTCGCGATCTTCCTGTTCGGCATCGGCAACGCGCCGGCGATCTTCATGGTGGTGGTGGCGCTCTTCTTCCACATGGTGCTGGCGACGGTGACGCATATCGACAACGTCAACCGCAACTTCATCCATGTCGCGCGGACGATGGGGGCGACGAAGCGGCAGGTCTACGCCCGCGTCGTCATTCCCGCGATCCTGCCGGGGCTGCTGATGGTGCTGCGGCTCAACCTGTTCGGCGCGTGGATGGTGGTGCTGGTCGCCGAGAGCACCGGCGTCGGCCACGGGCTCGGGCAGGTCATCATGCTTGCGCGCAACACCTTCAACCCGTCGCTGGTGTTCTTCGTGATCGCCCTGATCGGCGTGCTGGGCTTTCTCACCGACTGGGCGCTGCGGATGGTGCAGCACAGGGTGCTCTACTGGCTTCCGGAGAAGGGCGCGCATCATGGCCTCTGACGCGAAGGGTTTCTCCAAGAAGGATCCGGTCGTCTGCCGCGGCCTCGGCAAGACATGGGCCGCCGGCACCTCGCGCGCCCACGAGGCGCTCAAGGGCATCGACCTCGACGTGAAGCCCGGCGAGTTCGTCGTGCTGCTGGGCCCGTCGGGCTGCGGCAAGAGCACGCTGCTCTACCTCATCGCCGGGCTTGAGGACGTCACGACGGGCGAGCTCAACCATTTCGGCGAGCCCGTGACCGGCCCCTCCCCAGACCGCAGCCTGATCTTCCAGGAGACCTCGCTGTTTCCCTGGCTGACGGTGTGGGAGAACGTCGCCTTCGGCCTCTCTATCCGGGGCGCCTCGCACGCTGAGCGCAAGGAGGCCGCGATGCAGGCGCTGCGCGAGGTCGGTCTGACGGCGGCGATGAACAAGCGCCCCGACGAGCTTTCGGGCGGCATGCGGCAGCGCGTGGCGGTGGCGCGCGCGCTGGCGATGCGGCCCAAGGTGCTGCTGATGGACGAGCCCTTCGCCGCGCTCGACGTGCAGACCCGCCAGA
>CAYGUQ010000313.1:0-5568 GCA_964352995.1 uncultured Rhodobacterales bacterium | reverse complement strand
CTCGCGCACCGCCCCGCGCGCCGCCGAGCCGGCGCTTGCGGCCCCGCGTCACGGGGCCTTCGTCGATCTGCTCGCCCTGATGCCGGCCGAGCGGCGCGCCGACGCGATGGCGCGCGCCGGCCGGCGTCTTGAGCGCAAGGCGGGGCGCGGCTGGGGCGACGGCTGGGACTGAGCGGCGGGAAACCGTTCGGCGCCGGCGCGCGGCGCTCAGGCGGCGGCGAGCGTCACGCGGTTCCGGCCGTTGTTCTTGGAGGCGTAGAGCGCCGCGTCTGCCCGCTCCATCAGGCCCTCCGGCGTGTCGCCGGCGCCGTGAAACTCGGCCACGCCGACGCTGACGGTGACGTCGAGCGACTGGCCGCCGATGTCGAAGCCCGGCGCCTCCACCGCCTTGCGCACCCGCTCCGCGGCGACGCGGGCGTGGCTCAGCGGCGCCTCCGGCATGGCCACCACGAACTCCTCGCCGCCGATGCGCGCCACGAGGTCGACGCTGCGGGTGTTGTCGAGCAGCCGCTGGGCGAACTGGCGCAGCACCGCGTCGCCGGCCGCATGGCCGTGACTGTCGTTGATGGACTTGAAGCGGTCGAGGTCGAAGGCCATCAGGCAGAGCGGAGATTCGTCGTCGGCGGCGCGCGCGGCGATGCGCGCGAGGTGCGCGTCGAGATAGCGGCGGTTGCGCAGGCCGGTCAGGGGGTCCGTCACGGCCTGTCTGAGACCGTCCGACACCTGTGCGCGCAGCTGGTCGGCGTAGGCCTTGTAGCGCAGCTGGGTCCGCAGTCGCGCGGTGAGCTCGGCGGGGTCGAGGGGATACATCAGGTAGTCGTTGGCGCCGGCGTCGAGGCTGTCGGCGGCGGTCTTGAGGTCGTCGGCGGCCACCAGCGTCAGCAGCGCGGCGCCGCGCGTCTCGGGCCGCTGCCGCAGCGCCGTCGTGAAGGCGTTCGAGAAGTCGGCGAAGCCCACGCTGTCGACCAGAAGCGCCTCGGGCGGCATGGCGGCGGCGCTGAGGAAGGCCTCCTTCGCCGTCGTCACCGTCTCGATTCTCACGTCGAGGCGCGATGAGAGAATGTCGTTGAGCATGGCCCCGTTGGCGTCGGACGTGACGCTCAGCACCCGCGCCCCCGGTGCGGGCATGATGAGCGCCGGCGGCGGGCTCTCGAGAAGCTGCCGCATGGTGTCGTCGCGCAGGCGCAGCTCGTCGGTCATCGCCTTCATGCGCAGGAGCGAGCGCAGCCGCGCGAAAAGCGCCAGTTCGCGGACGGGCTTGGTGAGAAAATCGTCCGCGCCCGCCGCGAGCGCCTCGAGCCGGTCGTCCTGCGCGCCGAGCGCGGTGACCATGACGACCGGAATGTCCGCGAGCTCGGGGTCCGCCTTCATCGCCCGGCACAGCTCATAGCCGTTCATGCCGGGCATCATCACGTCCACGAGCGCCACGTCGGGACGGTTCCTGCGTGCGATTTCGAGCGCCGCGTGCCCGTCGCCCGCCTCGTCGACGTCGTAGAACGCCTTGGAGAGCAGGAGCGACAAGAGCATCCGGTTCGTCGCGACGTCGTCGACGATCAGAATCCGGCCTGACATGCGCCCTCCACCCTTGCGGCCGCCGACTGGCTGACCAATACGGTTCCGACGCATCGTCTCGCGCCGCAATACCGTCTTGACGGGAACGATAATCCCCTGACGCTTAACGCAGAGTTGCCCGGAGCGGGCGAGGGGCGGGGCGGTGCGGATGCGAGGCGCGGATCGGAAGGCGGGCGGCGCCGCCGCGGCGGAGGCTCTGGCGCTGAGCGGCCTCGGCTGGCTGGCGGCCGAACCAGAGCGGCTCGGCGCCCTGATGGGCGCTGCGGGCCTCGCGGCGCCCGACCTCGCGGCGCGCGCCGCGGAGCCGGAATTCCTGGGCTTCGTGCTCGATTTCATCCTCTCCGACGAGGCCCGCGCGCGCGACTTCGCCGAGGAGAACGGCCTCGCCCCCGAAGATGCGATGAAAGCCCGCGCGGCCCTGCCGGGCGGCGACGTCGCGCACTGGACCTGAGCGCGGGCGGGCCGCCGCGCCCGCACTTGCGCGAAGGCGCGCAAGCGACGACCTTCGCACCATGGCCCTGCCCCCCGGATTCCTCGACGAGCTTCGCGCGCGCGTCCCGATCTCGGAGGTCGTGGGCCGCCGCGTGACATGGGACATGCGCAAGTCCAACACGGCGCGAGGCGATTTCTGGGCCTGCTGTCCCTTCCACGAGGAAAAGAGCCCGTCCTTTCACGCCGACGACCGCAAGGGCTTCTACCACTGCTTCGGCTGCGGCGCGAAGGGAGACGCCGTCAGCTTCCTGCGCGAACAGGGCAACCTCGGCTTCATGGAGGCCGTGGAGGAGCTGGCGCGCATGGCCGGCCTGCAGATGCCGGCGCAGGACCCCGCCGCCGCCGAGCGCGCCAAGGCGCGCAAGGGGCTGGCGGAGTGGATGGAGGCGGCGGCGGCCTATTTCCGCACCCAGCTCGCCGGCGGGCGCGCGGCGGAGGCCCGCGCCTACCTCGCGCGCCGGGGGCTTTCGCGCGCCGCGCTGGAGCGGTTCGGCCTTGGCTATGCGCCGGGCGACAGGAGAGCGCTGACGGAGCATCTGAGGGGCATGGGCGCGCCGGAGCGCGCGCTCGTGGACGCGGGCCTCAGCATCGCGCCGGAGGACGGCGGCCCGGCCTTCGACCGCTTCCGCGACCGGGTGATGTTTCCCATCCGCGACGCCCAGGGCGTCTGCATCGCCTTCGGCGGCCGCGCCATGGGCGACGGCGCCAAGGCCAAGTACCTGAACTCGCCGCAGACGCCGCTCTTCGACAAGTCGCGCACGCTCTACAACCTCGGCCCGGCGCGGGAGGCGGCGGGCAAGGCCGGCGCGCTGATCGCGGCGGAGGGCTACATGGACGTGATCGCGCTGTCCGAGGCGGGCTTCGCGCACGCCGTGGCTCCGCTCGGCACCGCCGTCACGGCACCGCAGCTTGAGATGATGTGGCGCATGGCCGACGAGCCGGTGCTGGCGCTCGACGGCGACAAGGCCGGCCTCGACGCTGCGCTGCGGGTGGTCGACGCGGCGCTGCCGCTGCTCAAGCCGGGCAAGTCGCTGCGCTTCGCGCTGCTGCCCGAGGGCCGCGACCCCGACGACCTGATCCGCGCCGAGGGCGCCGGCGCCATGCGCGCTGTGCTGGAGGCGGCCGAGCCGCTGGTCGCGATGCTCTGGCGGCGCGAGACCGAGGGCCGGCCCGTCGACAGCCCCGAGCGCCGCGCCGCGCTCGACATGCGGCTGCGCGCCGCGCTGGCGAAGATCGCCGACCCCGACGTGCGCACGCACTACCGCGCTGCGCTCGCCGAGCGGCGCGCCGCGTTCTTCCGCCCGGCGCGCGAGGCGCGGGGCGGCTGGTCGCCGGGCAGGCCGCGCGGCGCGACGGGCGGTTTCGGCGGCGCGGGCGGCAAGGCCGCCATGGGGCGCGGCGCTTGGGGCGCCGCCTTCATCGCGGCGCCCCTGGCCGAGACGAAGGCCACCGCGCTGCTGCGCGGCGCGGAGACGCGGGCGCGCGAGGCGGCGATCCTGCTCGCGCTCTCGGGTCGGCCCGCGCTGCTGGAGCGCTTCGGCGAGCAGCTCGCGGAGCTCTCCTTCGAATCGGCCGACCTCGAGCCGCTGCGCCGCGGACTGGCGGCGCTCGCGCCGATGGTCGGGGACATGGCCGCCGAGGAGGCCGCCGTCGCGGCGCGGGCGGTGGTCGATCCGGCGCACGCGGAGGACCTTGCAAATCGCGCGGGGGCGGCCCATCTCGGCTTCGCCGGGACGGAGTGCACGGTGGCGGAGGCCGAAGCCGGGCTCGCCGACGCCATCGCGCGTTGCGCGGCCGCGGCGCAGCTTCTCGCCGAGGTGCGGGATGCGGAGGTGTCCTTGGGCGAAGATGCGGACGCATCGCTCGACATGCGGCTCAGGACGGCGTCGGCCATGGCGAATCGGCTGCGCGAAGGAGCGGTGAAGAGCGCCGATTCGGACGAGTCCCACTTGTCTGACGCCGTGCGTGCTGCAATTAGCGAAGAGATATGGGTGAAAAGACCTCGTTAGATCGGGGTTTTTGCGCGAATGATTCGCGCACGCCCCTCGCAACGGTCCGGCGGGACGTGCGACGAAGGCGGCGTTGGAAACAGGACGGAGCAGCGCATGGCGGCGAAAGACGTCGACGAGACTGCGGAGGCCGAGCACGCCGAGGCTCCGAGCCCGATGCTCGATCTGAGCCAGGCGGCGGTCAAGAAGATGATCGCCGCCGCCAAGGCGCGCGGCTACATCACGCTCGACGACCTCAACAAGGCGCTTCCGCCCGAGCAGGTCTCGTCCGAGCAGATCGAGGACGTGATGGCGCTCCTGTCGGAGATGGGCGTCAACGTCGTCGAGAACGAGGAGGCCGACCCCGACGATCAGGGCGACGACGCGAAGGCCGAGAGCCGGGAAGTCGTCGCGAGCCAGCCTGCCGCCGCCGAGAACGACCGCACCGACGACCCCGTGCGCATGTACCTGCGCGAGATGGGCACGGTCGAGCTGCTGTCGCGCGAGGGCGAGATCGCCATCGCCAAGCGCATCGAGGCCGGCCGCGCGACGATGATCGGCGGCCTGTGCGAGAGTCCGCTGACGTTCCAGGCGATCACCATCTGGCTTGAGGAGCTCAACGAAGAGCGCATCATGCTGCGCGACGTGATCGACCTCGAGACGACCTTCGGCAAGGGGCTGGAGGACGACGAGGAGGAGCCCGTCGAAGTCGGCGCGGCCGGCGCCGCCGCGCCGGCGGCCGAGAAGCCCGACGCCGAGAAGCCCGAGCCTGAGATCGGCGCCGACGGCGACGACGGCGAGGACGGCGACGAGCAGGCCAACCTCTCGCTCTCGGCGATGGAGGCGGTGCTCCGCCCGCAGGTGCTGGAGAAGCTGGAGCGCATCTCCGCCGACTATGCGCGCCTGCACGAGATGCAGGGCAAGCGCCTTGCGGCGGCCCTCAGCGACTCCGAGGTCTTCTCCTCCACCTCGGAGCGCGAGTACCAGCGCCTCCGCTCGGAGATCGTCGAGCTCGTCAACGCGCTGAACTTCCACAACAACCGCATCGAGACGCTGGTCGACCAGATCTACGGCATCAACCGCCGACTGATGACGCTCGAAGGCCAGCTCGTGAAGCTCGCGGACGCCTACAAGGTCAACCGGCGCGAGTTCATCGACGAGTACCGCAACTCCGAGCTCGACCCGAACTGGCTCGACCGCGTCGCCCAGCTTCCCGGCAAGGGCTGGAAGGCCATGCTCGCAAAGGAGCGCGGCCGGATCGAGGAGATCCGCGAGGAGATCGGCGTCGTCGGCCAGACGGTCGGCGTCGACATCCCCGAGTTCCGCCGCATCGTGCAGACGGTGCAGAAGGGCGAGCGCGAGGCGCGCATCGCGAAGAAGGAGATGGTCGAGGCCAACCTGCGCCTCGTGATCTCCATCGCCAAGAAGTACACCAACCGCGGGCTGCAGTTTCTCGACCTCATTCAGGAAGGCAACATCGGCCTGATGAAGGCGGTGGACAAGTTCGAGTACCGCC
>CAYGUQ010000312.1:0-5569 GCA_964352995.1 uncultured Rhodobacterales bacterium | reverse complement strand
CGAGCTGCGACCCAACAGGTGGATGCTCTTTGGCCGGATGGGGTCACTCTTGGGCGCCTGGTGGAACGCCGCTCTCACATGCTGGAGACAGCGGCCTCCAGAGCGTCGAGATTTGCGCTCATCCGGTCGGTGAAGCTGCGGCTTTGTGCGTCGGACGCGGCTCCGGGGTCGAAGACGGCCCCGGCGACGCCGCGACCGGCGAGGGCGGCGGACGCCTCGGGCGCGGGTTCGACCTCCCAGACCATCAATGCGCGCGCAGCGCCCTCGCGCAGGTGGTCGAACGCCCTCCACTGCGCTTCGGTCGGCGCTTCGCCGGCCTCCCAGTCGAGGCTCGCCATCTCGACCCCGTAGGCGCGCGCGAAATACTGGTAACGCGGGTGCGACGCGATCACGCGCACGCCTCTCAGCGCTTCTCCGATCGCCCTTGCGCGCGCGTCGAGCGCCGAGAGGTCCGCCGTGAGCGCGTCTAGTCGCCCCGCGATCTCCGCCTCGGCGTCTGGTGCGCGGCGGGTCAAAGCGGCGGCGACGGCGCGGGCCTGCTCGGCGGCCTGGCCGAAGTCGAGCCAGGTGTAGGAGGCGACGGCGGCGTGGCTGTGCGCGCCTTCGGACCCATGGCTGTGGGTGACGCCCTCGGTCTCGATGTAGCGGTCGGCGAAGCCGCGCGAGGTGTCGACGACACGCGCACGCGGCAGCGACACCTTCTGGGTCCAGGCGGCGAAGCCGGCGCCGTTGAGCAGGATCAGGTCGGCGGCCTGGAACTCGGCGATCAGCGGAAGGGGCGGGCGCCAGAAGGCGGGATCGCGGCCTGCCGGCACGGGAAAAACCGCCTCCGCCCGCGCCCCGCCGAGCCGCGCCGCGAAATCGGCGAGCGGCGCGTTGACGGCGTAGACCTTGAGCGGCTCGGCCGCCGGGGCGACGAGCGCGCAGAGCATGAACAGGGCGGCGAGCGCGGCGCGCATGTCCGGTCCTTTCCGTGGCGGCCGGTCCTGACAGGCGCAGGACCGGCCGGATTTTCCTCAGCCTTCGACTTCGAAGACCAGCGTGGCGCGCAGGTTGTGGCGGTCGAAGCCCTCGCCTCCCTGCGCGTCGTGTTCGGCCCGGATCACCCACAGCCCCGGCGCCCAGGTCTTGACCATGGCGCTGCCGGCGTTCTCGCCGTCGGTCAGCGTCTCGGTGACGAACGCGTAGGTGCCCGGGGTGTCGGCGAAGCCGCCGAAGGTCGCGTGCACCGTGGCGGGGATGGCGGCCCCATCGTAGAGCACCTTCACCGGCAGCGCGTCGCCCGGCGCGAGGTCGGCGGGGTCTGCGAGCGGCACGATCTCCAGCAGGTGGCCAAGCTCCGCGTCGTAGCCGGCGCCGCCGGCGTTCAGAAGCGCCTTGGAGAACTTCTCGTACTTCGCCGCGGCGCGCGCGTCGGGGTTGGCGTCGCGGCCGCCGATCTTCCAGCCGTCCGGCGTCTGCGACCAGATCTGGCCATGGCGGTGGCCGACGAGCCAGACCGGTCCCTCGCCGGGGATCGGCGCGGCGCCGGCGAGCCACGTCCCGGCGCTCTCCAGCGTGATCGGCAGCGTCTCGCCGCCGGCGACGACCGAGGCCGAGACGCTGTCGAGGCTCTCGGCCTCCTCGGGCTGGAAGAACACATGGGTCGAGTGCGCGGCGAAGGGCGCGACCGACCCGACGGCGGCGGTGGAAGCCTGCGGCGCGAGAACGAATTCATGGGCGAAGGCGGCGCCGGCGAACATGCCGAGCGCAAGAGCCGTGGTCATGGTCTTCATCGGGGCGTTCCCTTTCGGATGAAGGTGAGTCATGGACTTGTAGAGAGGCTTCGATACAGGGGCGCTCTCGCGCCGCCGCCGGCTGGCCAGGCGCTCGAACCGGCCTCAGCCGCCGGTCTGGCGCGCGATGTCGTCAGGGGTGAGGATCCAGTAGTCCTCGTGCCCGTCGCCGGCGTCGACCTCGATGCGCAGGCCCTGCCCCGCCCCTTCGAGCGGAAAGCGTGCAGAGCCGTTCTCGTCGACACCCATCGTGCGGATCAGAGCATCCGCGCCGTCATAGACCCGGACCATCCCCACCTTGGGCCGCGCGCCGCTCGCGAACTTCGCCTCGACCACCACCTCGCCGTCCTCGACCCAGGCGAAGACGTTGAGGCGATGGGCGAAGGCGGGGCTCGCCAGCAGCGCGAGCGCGATGAGGGCGGCGCGGATCACCGGCGCGCCCAGTCCTCGAAGCGCACCCAGATCACGGCGCCCAGCTCCACCGCCTTCTCCTCGCCCTCATGGGCGATGGTGTAGTCGGCGGTGTTGAGCGCGGCGAAGCCCCACCATCCCGCATGGGGAGCAGCGTAGGTGAACACGCCGTCAGCATCGGCCTTCACAGTCTGGGTGATCATCAGTTCGTCGGGCGCTACGGCCGCGCCGTCCTCGTTGTAGAACTCCACCTCGACCTCGGCGTGGGGAACCGGCTCGCCGTCGAGCTTCACGACCCCCTGGAACACGTTTCCGGCCCACTGCGCGAAGGGTTTCGCCATCGGCACGATCTCGGTCTTGAGCCCGAGCTCGGCGTCCCAGCCCTCGTCCTCGCCGAAAGCCGACACGTAGGCCTTGGTGTAGTGGATGATGAAGGCGTCCTCGGCCGGCTCCCAGTAGGGCTGCGGCTCCATATGGAAGACGTAGGTTCCCGGCGCGGCGATCGCATAGTCGAGCATGAAGCCGTCATGCTCCATGATCGTCGCCGGCCGCAGCGCGCCGAGCAGGTCCTGCGGCTCCCCGTTGGCGACGACCCCGAAGACCGCGGGCCGCGCGAGCGGCATGCCCAGCAGTTCGAACGGATGCGAAAACGAGACCTGCAGCGCGACGGAACGGCCGTCCTCCTGCGCCAGCATCGGGTCGGACGGAATGATCATCCCGTAATGCGCCTGCGCCGCGCCCGCCGTCAGCGCCGCCGCCGCCGCGATCTTCCAAGCCTTCATCCCGCTCTCCCTGTTCGGGCGCCTCAGGCGGCGGCCACGAGACTGGCCGCGAGAGGCGTCGTCAGCCCTTCGGTCAGCAGCAGGATGGCGAGGGCGAGTATGAAAGCAAGGCAAAGAAGTATGACAGTCTCGGTGGCGACCAGCCGGGCCACGGCGGACTGTCGCCCCCCGAGCCGAAACGCGGTCTGCATCTCGCGCCGCCGCAGCTGCAGCGAGAGATAAACCGCAAGACCCACGGCGAGCGCCGCCGCCCCCGCGACCACCGCGACCACGGCGTCGAGCACCGACTTGAAGCGGAACACGCGTTCGAAGAGACCGCCCACCACCTCGGCGGGCTCGACGATCTGCAGCGGGTTCTCCCGGTCGACGTAGCGGCCGCGCAGGATCGTGGCGGCGCGTTCGTCGAACGGCGCGGCGATGATCGCGTCGATGGGATAGTCGGCGGGGGCGCCATGGAAGTGGAAGCTGTCGATGTTCTGGGGCGTGACCTCGCGGAACGCCGCGAGCGCGGCGCCGGCGACGATGTCCCCCGCCTCGGCGCCCGCGGGCAAGACATCCTCATGACCGTGGCCGATGCCTTCGATGACCCACGCCGTCTTGAGGTCGACGAATACGGCCATGTCGTCCGGCCCGCCGGTCTCGGCGAACACGCCGACGACGGGCATCCTGAGCGGATAGACGCCGGCGAGATCGAACAGGTTCTCCGGGCTCGACACGATGGCGTCGCCTGGCCCGAGCCCCAGCCGCGCCGCGACGCCGGCGCCCAGCACCGCCTCGCCGAGCAGCGCGAGCGGGCGGCCCTCGGCGACCGCCAACCCGCGGAAGGCGAAGTAGTCGAGCGTCGCGCCGACGATGGGCGCGCCCTCCGCGCGAAAGCCCAGATGCAACGGCATGGCTTCCGCGAGGCCGCTCTCCCACACCGCCTCGGCCGCCTGCATCGTCAGCCGTTCGGGACTGTCTTCGGAGAAGTACAGAGCGGCCATCGCGAGATCGAGGCGGCTGCCGCGCGCCCCGATCAGGAGCGGCGTCGCCTCCGCCCGCGCCGTCATCCGCACTTCGCTCGCCGCGATCAGGCGCTCCACGCCGAGCGGCGTCGCGATGATCACGGCGGCGACAATGACGAGCACGAGGCTCCGCACCCAGTGAAAGCGCAGATAGGCCAGCGCGAGGCGAAGGGCGCTCACGCCGCCGACCTCCCGGCGAAGCCGGCGAAGTCCACCACACGGTCGAAGCGCGGCAGCAGGTCGTGGTCGTGGGTGACGGCGAGCACCGCCGCGCCCGCCTCCGCCGCCTGCGCAAACAGCAGATCGAGCACCACGCCCTTGTTGGCGGGGTCGAGATTGCCCGTCGCCTCGTCGGCCAGGATCAGCCGGGGCTTCGCGATCAGCGCCCGGCAGATCGCTACGCGCTGGCGCTCGCCCTGGCTCAGATCGCCCGGCCGGCGGTCGAGCTTGTCGGCCACGCCGGCGGCCTCCGCGAGCGCGCCGGCCCGCGCCCGCACGGCGGCGTCGAGCCTCAGCGCCGGAGAGATCATGAACGGATAGAGGATGTTGTCGCGCGCCGTCAGGTAGTCGATCAGCTCGAAGGTCTGAAACACGAAGCCGACGCGCGCGGCGCGAAAGGCCCGGCGCCCCGCTTCCGACAACGCGGGCACGTCCACGCCGTCCACGAGCAGCGCCCCTTCGTCGGGCCTGCGGATGCCCGCGATCAGGTCGAGCAGGGTGGACTTGCCCGAGCCGGAGGGACCGACCACCGCCAGTTTCTCGCCCTCCGCCAGATCGAGCGCGGGCACGCGCAGGCCGAAGCCGCCGCGCGGATAGGCGTAGGCGAGGTCGCGGGCGGCGATCACGGATCGAGCGGCTCGCCGACGGCCTGCCGGTCGATGTCGCGCAGATCGAACGCGACCATCCGCCAGCCTTCCGGCCTGAGCGCGAAGTCGACCCGGGCGGTATAGAGCGCCCCGCGGACGTGGCGATGATCCTCGTGACCCACCGCCCCGACCACGCGCCAGCGCCCGGCGACGGACACGAGCCCGCCCTCGACGGCGGCCTCCGCTTCGGTGACGTCGACATGGTCCACGCGCTGCGTTCCGCCGTCGAAGGCCGCGTTCACGAGCGCGTCGCGCTTCTGAAGATAGAGCGTCTCGAGCGCCTCGCCGGCAGCGACCCGCGCCAGCCTGTCGTAGATCGCCGTCTCATCGGTCTCGCCGAAGGCCTCGTAGACCTGCTCGAGGGCGAGCCCGAGCAGCGCGCGCGGCTGCGCGGCCGCAGCCGCGGGCGACGTCGGCGGCCAGGTGGCGGCGTCTTCGCCGGACCGGCGCTCCTTGATCTCCATCGCGGCGACAAGAAGCCCGACCGAGATGGCGAAGGCCGCAGCTATCGCCGCGACCGCCTGCGCCGCTGCGCGCGCGCGAGGGCTGATGCTCGCCAGGAGCGTCGGGCTTGAGGGCATGGTCCGTCCTGCGCCTGATGCGACGCGGCTGAGCCTAACGCACGCTCCATGACGGTGTCATGTCGGTTGATCGCGACGCGGCGGTTCTCCGTCACGCCTCCTCGAAGCGGTCGAGCACATGGATGTGACGGTGACGGCGGCGCGCGCCGC
>CAYGUQ010000311.1:0-5580 GCA_964352995.1 uncultured Rhodobacterales bacterium | reverse complement strand
GCCCCGGACGTCGCGTTTCCGCCGCCGGCCCCGTCGCCCGACGCGCCGCCGCCGCTCTTCAGCCCCGGCCGCTTCGCCGCCTATGCGCGGCGCGAGGGGCTTGAGGTGCTGCGAGACCCCGTGCGGGTCGTGTTCGCGTTCCTCGGCCCGGCGGTCATGCTGGTGCTGTTCTGCTACGGCGTCTCGCTCGACGTGGAGGACCAGCGCTTCGCCGCGCTCGACATGGACCGCAGCCCCGAGAGCCGCGCCTATCTCGCGGCCTTCGAAGGCTCGCGCTACTTCTCCGCCGCCGATCCCGCCCCGCCCGACGCCGCGGCGGCCGAGGCCCTGCTGCGCGCCGGGGCGGTCGCGATGACGCTGGAGATCCCGCCGGGGTTCGGCCGCCGCCTGCGGCGCGACCTCCCGGTCGAGGTTCTCGCGACCGTCGACGGCGCCATGCCCTTCAAGGGCGAGACGGTCGAGGGCTATGTCGAGGGCGCCCACGCCGACTTCCTCGCGGACCTCGCGCGCGAGGCCGGCGGCGCCGGCGGCGAGGTCGCGCCGGTCCGCATCGAATCGCGCTTCCGCTACAACCAGAGCTTCGAGAGCATCAACGCGCTGGGCCCGTCGATGCCGGCGATGCTGCTGCTGATGATCCCCGCGATCCTCGCCGCCGTCAGCGTGGCGCGGGAGCGCGAACTGGGCGCCATCGCGAACTTCCATGCGACCCCGACCTCGCGGCTGGAGTTTCTCGTCGGCAAGCAGGCGCCTTATGTCGTCGTCGCCGCCCTCAACTTCGCGCTGCTCGCGGCGATGGTGGTCTGGGCGTTCGGCGTTCCGATGAAGGGCGACCTGACGGCCTTGGCCGTCGGCGCGCTGCTCTTCGTCTGGGCGTCGACCGCCTTCGGCCTGCTCGTGGCCACGGCGACGTCGAGCCAGGTCGCGGCGGTCTTCGCGACGACGCTGCTCGCGATGATCCCCACGGTGCAGTTCTCGGGCCTGCTGCAGCCGGTCTCGACGCTTGAGCCCGCGCAGCAGGCCATCGGCGCGCTGTGGCCCGCGACCTATTTCCTGCACGCCAGCGTGGGCGTCTTCACCAAGGGCCTCGGCTGGAGCGCGCTCTGGCCCGACATTCTCGCGCTCGCGGCCTTCGGCCCGGCCTTCACGCTGCTGGCGGCGCTGGCGCTGCGCGGGCAGGAGCGCTGAGATGCGGCGGCTCAGGCGCATCTTCTGGCTTGGGCTCAAGGAGACGGCGAGCCTGAAGCGCGACCCGGTGATGCTGGCGCTGCTGGTCTGGGCCTTCACGCTGGCGGTTCTGGTCGAGGCGGGCGGCGTGTCGGGATCGGTGCGCAACGCCTCGCTCGCGGTGGTGGACGAGGACGGCTCGGCGCTCTCGCGCAGCCTCGTCGCGACGCTCAGGCCGCCGGAGTTCCAGCCGCCGGTCGCGGCGTCGGCCGCGGAGATCGACGCGGCGATGGACGCGGGGCGGTTCCTGTTCGCGCTGACCGTCCCGCCGCGCTTCGAGGCCGACCTGCGCGCGGGCCGGGGGCCGGCGCTGCAGGTGCTGGTCGACGCGACGGCGATGGAGCAGGCCGGTCTCGGCCACGGCTACATGACGCGCCTGCTGTCGGACGAGATCGCGCGCTTCGCCCGCGACCGCGGCCTCGCCGCGGCGCCGGCCGTCTCGCTCGTCGTCCGCAGCGCCTTCAACCCCAACCGCGACCAGGCGCGGTTTCGCGCCGTCGTCTCGCTGATCAACCACGTCACGATCATGGCGATGGTGCTGACCGGCGCGGCGGTCATGCGCGAACGCGAGCACGGCGCGATGGAGCACCTGCTCGCGCTGCCGCTGACGCCCTTCGACATCGCCGCGGCGAAGATCCTCGCCAACGCGGCGATGGTGCTGGCGGCGACGGCGCTGTCGCTGCTTCTCGTGGTCGAGGGGCTGATGTCGGTCGAGGTCGCGGGCTCGCGGAGCCTCTTTCTCGGGCTGACCGCGCTCTACCTCGTCTCGGCCGCGGCGTTCGGCCTGTTTCTCGCGACGCTGGCCAGGAGCATGGCGCAGTTCGCGCTGCTCGCGATCCTAGCCATCATGGCCATCCAGTTCCTCTCCGGCGGCGAGACGCCGGTGGACGGGCAGCCGGGCTGGCTGCGGAGCCTGACCCTGCTGCTACCCTCGCGCCACTATGTCGAGGCCGCGCAGGCGGTGGTGTTCCGGGGCGCGCCGGCCTCCGCCGTTTGGCCCAGCCTGCTGGCGATCGCCGTGCTGGGCGCGGCGCTGCTGGCCGGCGGGCTGACGCTCTTTCGCAGGTCCGTCGCGACGGACCGCTGAGCGCCCGGGCGGGCGCCGCGCCGGCGTCAGTGGCGGTACTGCGGCTCCTCGGCGTCGAGCTGTCGCCTGACCGAGGCGAGATGCAGCCGCGCAGACTCCGCGTCGCCCTCGCGCATCTGGAGGTAGGTCGCCTGCGCCACCTCCGGCGCGACGGGCGAGACCGCGCGGCCCGTGGACATCGCCAGCACCTGCGCCTCGGCGGCGCGCTCCAGATAGTAGAGGTCGTCCCAGGCCTCGGCGATGGTGGGCGCCAGCACCAGGACGCCATGGTGCCACATGAACACGATGTCGGCGTCGCCGACGGCGCCGGCGATGCGCGCGCCCTCGGAGCTGTCGAGCGCGAGGCCGTTGTACTCCCGGTCCACCGCGGTCCGGCCGTAGAACTTGAGCGCCGTCTGCCCCGCCCAGATCAGCGGGTCGCCCTCGGTCATCGAGAGCGCGGTGGCGTAGGGCATGTGGGTGTGGAACGCCGCCTTCGCCCGCGGCAGCCGGCGGTGCAATTCGGCGTGGATGTGGAACGCCGTGGCCTCCGGCTGGCCTTCGCCGTCTATCACCGCGCCGTTGAAGTCGCAGACCAGCAGCCGCGAGGCCGTGATCTCGCGGAAGGCGTAGCCGAAGGGATTGACCAGAAACAGGTCCTCGCAGCCCGGCACGACCGCGGAGAAGTGGTTGCAGATGCCTTCCTCGAAGCCGTTGCGGGCGGCCATGCGGAAGCAGGCGGCGAGGTCCTCGCGCGCGGCGCGGACGGCGTCGGACGACAGGTCGGGCCGGTTGGGCCGCGCGGCGTCGGCGGTCTGCCGCGGCTTCTCCGAAAGGCTGTGGGCCATGTCTGGTCTCCATCGGGGCGTCGGGTCGAGAACTGGGCGAAGCCTACACGCTCAGGCCCGGTCGACCAGCCGCCTGCTCGTGCGCGGCCTACTGCGACAGCCCGATCGTGACCGTCGTGCCCTCGCCGGGGGCGGAGACGATGTCGAGCGCGCCGCCATGGCGCTCCACGAAGGCCTTGGCGACCGTCAGCCCCAGCCCCGCGCCCTCGTAGCCGCGCGTCGCCGAGCGCACGGCCTGCTCGAACGGCTCGCAGCAGCGCTTCAGGAAGGCCGGCTCCATCCCGATGCCCTCGTCGCGAACGACGATCTCGACCCTTCGGCCCTCCAGCGTCCGCAAATCGACTTGCACGACGCCGCCGGACGACGAGAAGCGAATCGCGTTGCCGAGGATGTTGCCGAACGCCTTGTCGACTGCGATGGGGTCGACCATGGCGACGGTCGGAAAGTCGGGCAGGGCGGTCTCGACGGCGACGCCGGCCCCCTGAGCGCGGGCGGTCTGGCGCGCCACCGCCTCGGAGATCAGCGCGTTGAGGTTCACCGGCTTCGGCTCGATGTCGAGCTTGTCGAGATCGGCGTTGGCGTAGTCGAGGGTGTGGGTCAGCACCCGCAGCAGCCGCGAGCCGCTGTTGCGCGCCTCCAGCGCCATCTTCTTGTAGGATTCCGCGCCGAGCGGGCCGAAGGCCTCCTCGCACATCATGCTGTTGCAGCCGATGATCGCGTTGAGCGGCGTGCGCAGCTCATGGCTCATCGTCGCGACGAATTCGGTCTTGGCGCGCGTGGCGGCCTCGGCCCGGATCGTGAGCTCGACGAGCTTGCGCTCGCGCCGCCGCGCCACCCGCTCGGCGGCGACGATGGTCGTGACGTCGCGGGCGACCACGACCCACTGCCGCGCGTCCTGCCCCTCCAGCCGCGTGACGGCGATCTCCGCGAAGAAGCGACGGCCGCCCGGCCGCACGCAGATCACGCGGCGCCGTCCCAGCCTCACAGCGGCGTCGAGCGCCGCCTCAAGCGCCTGCGGGCTGCGCAGCCTCGGCCAGACCAGCGCGCGTTCCGGCCTGCGGCCGAGCGCAGCGCCGCCGTCCGCGTCGCCGGCGCTCGCGAACATCGCGACGGCGGCCGGGTTCATCGCCGTGACGCCGGCGTCGGCCGCGATGACGACGACGCCCTCCGAAAGACTGTCGGCCACCCGCGCCATCAGGGCGCGGACGCGGTTGAGCGCGACCGCGCTCGCGACAAGCTTCAGGTCGAGCTTCGCGGCCCGCGCGCTCAGGTCGAGGACGAGGCCGATGGAGGCCGCCGCGAGCGCCGGCGCGATGTCGAGAAGCGTCGGCGAGAGGCGCTGCGCCGCCACCGCGAGCGCGAAGAGGCCGCCGGCGGTCGCGACGAAGATCAGCGCCGTGCGCCTCGCGCGCCTCTGCCGCGCCGCCACGCCCGCCACGCCCGCCGCCGCGAAGGCGAGCGCGGCTGCGAGGGCGGGGTGCGCGCGCCGCAGCCGCCGGTCGAGCAGCACGCTCTGCGCCGCGAGCGCCTGCACCACGGGGCCGGGCAACTGCCCGAAGCGCGGCGTCGGCGCGAGGTCGCCCAACTCCAGCGCGGTCGCCCCGATCAGGACGCGGCGGCCTCTCACAGTCTCGGGATCGAAGGCGCCTGACGCGACGGCGACGAAGGGCAGCACCGCCAGCCCGCCGGGGTCGACGCCGTAGTCGATCCAGAAGGGCCGCTCGTCGGGGCCGCCGGGCGCGAGCAGCTCGAACAGCGCCGGCGTCGACGTCTCGCGCCAAACGGCTTGCGGGGCGGCGCGCCAGACGCGGCCGTCGGCCTCCGGCGTCATCGTCGCCACGGCGGGGCGCGCCGCGGCGAGCATGGCCGGAGAGGGGCCGACGTCCACCGCGCCCTCCCCCGTCAGTTCGGTGAAGACCGCCAGCGCGGCCGCCGGTTCGGCCCGGGCCAGCGCGCTTTCGAGCGCCGCGTCGTTGGCCTCGTCGCTGCGCGCGCTGAAGTCGACGTCGAAGAGCACCGTCGCCGCGCCGGCCGCCGTCAGCCTGTCGAGGGCGATGGCGTGAAGCCGTCGCGGCCAGGGCCAGACGCCGATGGCGTCGATGCTCTCGCGGTCGATGGTCACGATCAGGACGTCCTCGACCGGCGAGGACGCCGCCAGCGGGAACCGCAGCTCGATCAGTCGCCGTTCGAGAAACTCCAGGGCGCCGGCGCCGTAGAGCGCCAGCGCGGCGAGGGTGATCGCCGCGGCCCGCGTCGCGGCCGCCAGGGCGCCCCGCGCGCCGCGCCCGCCGTCGCCGGCGGCCTCCGCGCCGCCGAGCACTGCGGCGTCCAGATCCGCCGCACGCGTCGCGGCCGGGACATCGACGCTCGATCGGAGGTCTGGCGTCACGAAGCGACGCGCGGTTCAGCAAGAATGCGCGAGACGGTCGCGCTTCTCAGGTC
>CAYGUQ010000310.1:4316-5584 GCA_964352995.1 uncultured Rhodobacterales bacterium | reverse complement strand
CGCCGAGACCGGCGCGCGCGCCCGGCGCCCGGCCCGCCGGCGCTTCGGCGGCTGGAGGCTCAGCCGGCGCGACGGCGTCAGCCGCCATGGGCCGCCAGCGCCGCGGCGAGCTTCTCGACGGCGCCGATGTTCGCCGGGCCGGGCGTGATCTCGCTGTATTTCAGGGCCAGGAAGCGCCCCTCGCGCACCGCCGTCACGGTGGACATCACCGGATGCGCCTCCAGGAAGCCGATCAGCCCCGCGCCGCCGTCCTCGCCGTAGTCGAGCACGATGATGAACTCGGGGTCGCGCTCGCCCACGGCCTCCCAGCCGACGCGGCCCCAGCTCATGGCGACGTCGTTCATCACGTTGCGCCCGCCGGCGGCCTCGATCAGCGCCGTCGGCATGGCGTAGCGCCCGGCGGTGAAGGGCTGGTCGTCGCCGCTGTCGTAGAGAAACACCCGCAGCGGCTCGGCCGCTTCGCGCCGCGCTGCGGCGATGCGCGCCTCCCAGCCTGCGATCAGCGCCTCGGCGCGGTCGGGAACCCCGAAGATCGCCGCGATCGCGCGCACGTCGCCGTAGAGCGTCTCCATCGAGACGTCGGGGCGCGTCTTGTCGAGGTGGATGCAGCTTTCGGACAGCTCATAGACCGGCACGTCGAAGGGCGCGAGCGTGTCGGGCGTGACATCGCCGCCGGGCTGCATGCCGTAGTACCAGCCCGCGAACAGGAAGTCGGGGTCGGCCGACAGGATGTTCTCGAGGCTGGGGTTCTTGTCGGCGAGCTCGGGGATGGCGCCGCGCGCGGCGTCGAACTCCGGCGTCGTCTTGTACCAGCCGGTGATCCCGGTGACGCCGGCGATGCGGGGCTGCAGCGCCAGCGCGAACATGATCTCGGCCATGTTGATGTCGTGGACCACGGCGCGCTCGGGGACGGCGTCGAGTGTCAGGCTGCGGCCGCAACTCTCGACCGTCACGGGATGCGAGAGAGCCGCGCCCGCCAGAAGGCAGAGCGCGGCGGCGAGGGGGCGCGAGCGAACGCGCGACTGGGGTCGCATGGAAAATCTCCGTCAGGCTGCGGTGAGGGGGTCGAACGCGATGCGCAACCGGCCGCAGGGCGGGGCGGCGCGGATCTCGGCGCCGACGCCGAAAACCTCGGCGATGCGGGCCTGCGTCAGCACCGCTTCGGGCGGCCCGCAGGCGACGAGGCGGCCATGGGCCAGCACCGCAATCCGGTCGCAGTAGCGGGCGGCCAGCTCCAGATCGTGCAGCGCGACGATGGTGGTGACGGC
>CAYGUQ010000310.1:0-4216 GCA_964352995.1 uncultured Rhodobacterales bacterium | reverse complement strand
GCCTCCACGACCTCGCGGACCGTCAGGTTGAACGGCGCCGGGGTTTCCTGCGGCACGGCCGCCACCAGCCGCGCCCGGTGCGTGGCGGACAGCGTCGCGGCGTCCCTGCCGTCGACGAGGACGCGCCCGGCCGTGGGTCGATGCACGCCGTAAAACAGGCGCAGCAGCGACGACTTGCCGGCGCCGTTCGGCCCGACGAGGCCGAGGGTCTCCCCCGGCGCCGCCGCCAGACTGACGGCCTCGACGAGCAACGCTCCGTTGCGGGCGCGCACATCGACCGCGTCGAGCGCAAGCGCGATCATGTCGGGACCCGGAGACGGAGCGGCGGTGAGAGGTCAGGCGTCATGGTTGCAGTTCTATAATGTTATCATATAACACTACAAGACGCATCCGAGGGAGGCGGCGCGGGATCTTTCCGAAGTTGGGGCTTCAGCCCGCGGTCTGCTGCCGGGCGAGCCGCTGGTTGAAGTGGGCTGCGCGGACGTGGAGAACGTTGAACGCGCCTCGCTCTGCCGCCCGACCAGACCCCGCATCGGTCGGCAGGTTGAGCCTGCCGCCGCGGCGAAGGGCCGCCCTGCGCGAGACCTCAACGGCCCGCGACCGGCGGAAAAGGTTCTTCGGGCGCTGGACGAGGCGCGTCGGCGGGAGCGGGCCGAACCCGACGCCTTCAGAATTCGGGCGTGTCGTAGGCGACCATGTCGGCATAGTGCGCCTCGGCGTCTTCGGCGAACAGCGCGCGCGTCAGGCCCGAAACGAGGCGCGGCGCAGCGTATTTCAGCGCGTTGATCGAGGAGCCCGACGGCCCGAAGCTGACGGTCGCGCCGAAAGTGAACAGCCGCAGCCGCGCCAGCGCCGCCGCGTCGGCGGGTTCGCGCGCGGTCATCTCGAAGCTCGGCCCGAGATAGGGATAGGCGCCCAGCCGCGCATCGCGCAGCGCCGCCGGCGGCTCGTAGCGGTCGCGCCACAGCGCCGCCTTCGCCGCCGCCGGCGCCAGTTCGGCCATGGCGGCGAGGTCGATGGTGAAACCCGTGCCGCAGATGGCGTGGTCGCAGCGGAACGCGCCTTTTTCGGTTTCGATCTCAAGGCCGCCGCCGGGCAGGGCGCGCGCCCCGCGCCAGCCTGCGCCGGCGTGCAGGACGGCGTTGGCGTGGCCCGTCACGCGGGCGTGGGTCTCGACCGGGAACGCTTCGCGGAGGGTCAGCAGATGGTGCATGAAGCGCCATCGCGTCGCGTCGTCGAGATCGCCCATGTGGCGCAGGAAGCCGGCGTAGCTGACCTGCTTGTACGGCTGCACGCGCTGCAGGTCGGGGCGGCGGAAGAACACATGGACCTCCGCTGCGCCCGCCTCCAGCGCCGTCGCGGCGTTGTCGAACGCCGAGGCGCCGGCGCCGAGCACCGCGACGGTCCGCCCCCACAGCGCGCCGAAATCCACTGCGTCCCGCGTATGGCTCCACAGGGATTTCGGAAGCGCCTCGATGAAGTCCGGCGCGCTCCAGCGGCCCGGCGTCTCGATGCCGGTCGCCATCACCACGTGGCGGGCGTAGCGCGTGCGCGGCCCCTCCGGTCCGACGCAGTCCACCGCCACGTGGTCGGGGCCGGGGCGCACCGCGGTCACCTCGACGCCAGCCTCCACCGGCAGGTCGAGGGTCCGTTCGAACCAGGAGAGATAGGCGCTCCAGTCCTCCTTGGGGATCTTGTGCAGCCCGGCCCACGCCTCGGCGCCGCGCCGCGCCTCGAACCAGCTCTGGAAGGTGAGCGAGGGCACATCGAGGTCGGGGCCGGTCGTGACCTTGGGCGAGCGCAGGGTCAGCATGCGGGCGTAGGTGGTCCATGGGCCGCGCCCCTCCGGCGGGGCGCGGTCGAGGATCGCCACCCCGTCCACCCGCTCGCGTTTCAACGCGAAGCCCAGCGTCAGCCCGCCCTGTCCGGCGCCCACGATCAGCACGTTGAGCATCGGGCGCCCGTCAGGGCCGGCGCGCGGCTTGACCCAGGTCGCGGTCGGCCATGCGATCTTCTCCAGGTCGCTGGACACTTGCGCCGCCAGTCGCGAAAGTCCGTCGATGTAGTTCATCGCGTTGCGCCTCGATGACGGGGAGCCGGGGAGCCGCCATGCGCATCCTTATCACGGGCGGCTCGGGGTTTCTCGGGCTCGCGCTGTCGGAAGCGTTGCTCGACCGGGGCGCCGAGGTCCACACCCTTTCCGACGTGGCGGCGCCCGGCTGGGCGCTTGCGGCGCTGCCGCCGGGCGCCACCCATCACCTCGGCGACGTGACGGACGCCGCTGCGCTGGCCGGCCTGCTCGCGCGTCTTGGCGTCGCCGCGATCGTCCACGCCGCCGCCGCTACGCCGGACGCCGCCGCCGAGCGCGCAGGTCCCGCCGCCGCGGTTTTCGCTCTGAACGTCGGCGCGACCGCCGGAATGATCGAGGCGGCGGCCGCCGCCGGCGTCGGCCGCGTGATGGCGATATCCTCGGTCGCGGTCTATGGGCGCACGCGCGCCGAGACGGATCGGCTGGACGAGGAGACGACCGTCTGCGCGCCGCAGTCGATTTACGGCGTCAGCAAGTTGGCCGCCGAGATGGCCGCGCTCAGGCTGGGGCGCGTGCGCGGGATCGACGTGATCGCTCCGCGTCTGGGTCCGCTCTGGGGGCCATGGGAGCGGCGCACCGCCCTGCGCGCGACGCCGTCGCCGGCGTTCCAGATCGTTGAGGCGGCGCGGCGCGGCGCCCCGGCCGCCATCTCGGGCGCCGCGCCGCTGGTCTGGGCGCCCGACGCCGCCGACGCGCTTGCGCGGCTTCTCGATGCGCCGGGCGCGGCCGGACGGCCGGTCAACGTCGGGGCGGCTGCGACGCTGGATCTCGCCGCGTTCGCCGCCCAGGCCGCGACCACATGGCCGTCCCGGCCCGGCGCCGCGCCGGAGCCCGTCGAGCAACTGGCGCCCGACCGCCCGCCGATGCGTCTGGACCTGCTGGAGGCGCTGATCGGCCCCATGAGACAGACGCCGCCGGAGGTCGGGCTGCGCGCCTACCGCGCATGGCTCGACGCCCTGCCGGACCCCGCGGCCCCCTTCGCCTGCTAGGGTCACGACAGCCCCGTGAGCCAAAGGGCCAGCCCCGGAAACGCCACCAGCAGCGCCAGCCGCGCGATGTCGGAGGCGCAGAAGCCCGCGACGCCCAGCCATGTCTGCGTCAGCGGCACGTCGCGCACCATGCTGTTGATCACGAACAGGTTGAGCCCGAAGGGCGGCGAGATCATGCCGACCTCCACCGCGATCAGAATCAGCACGCCGAACCACACGATGGCGGCGCCGTCGCCCATGCCGAGGTCCAGCGCCGTCACCACCGGCACAAACACCGGAAGCGTCAGCAGAACCATCGCGAGGCTCTCCATGACGCAGCCCAGCACGAGATAGATCGCGAGGATCAGCCCGATGATGGCCAGCGGCGGCAGGTCCAGCGCCGCGATGCGCAGCGACAGCTCGACCGGCATCCGCGTCAGGGCCAGCGCGGCGGAAAACAGTTCCGCGCCAAGCAGGATCAGAAATATGAAGGCCGTGGTCCGCGCGGCGCCGAGAATGGCGTCCTGGAAGCCGCGCCAGCGCATGCCGCCCAGCGACACGGCGATCAGCCCCACTGCGACGGCGCCGATCGCCGCCGCCTCGGTCGGCGAGAACCAGCCGCCATAGATGCCGCCCACCACCAGAACGAACACCGCCGCCGAAGGCCAGGCGCGGCGCGACTCGCGCCAGCGCCGCGGCCAGGAATACCGCTCGGCCTGCGGCGCGGAGCCCGGCGCGGCGCGCACATAGACCGCCACGACGGCAAGGTAGCCGAGAACCGCCAGAGCGCCCGGCACGATCGCCGCGGCGAACAGCACGCCGATGCTCTGCTCGGTGTAGATGGCGTAGATCACCAGGATGACTGAGGGTGGAATGAGGATGCCCAGCGTGCCGCCGGCCGCCAGCGAGCCGGTGGACAGAGCCCCTGAATAGCCGTGCCGCCGCATCTCCGGCCCCGCGACCTGCGTCATGGTCGCCGCCGTCGCGATGGAGGAGCCGCACAGCGCCCCGAACGCCGCGCAGCCGCCGATGGTGGCCATGGCCAGCCCGCCGCGCCGATGCCCCAGAAACGCCCGCGCCGCGCCGTAGAGCGCGACGTTGAGCCCGCCCTTGCTGGCGAACTCGCCCATCAGCAGAAACAGCGGGATGATCGACAGGG
>CAYGUQ010000309.1:0-5589 GCA_964352995.1 uncultured Rhodobacterales bacterium | reverse complement strand
CTGGGCGGGCTCGCATCCGCCGCCTTCGCAACGCCGATCCTCGCCGCCGGGCGGGACGCGGAGACCGTCGGCGCAGGCGCCTGCCGCCACTACGACAACCGCGCCCGCTTCCTGCCGCGCACCGGCCCCGACGTAGAGCCCATCGCCATGATAGCGGACGCCTGCGCCGCCGCGCAGGCCGCCCTGTCCGCGCCGGAGGCGGACGCCGCGACGCGGGCCGCGGCCGCCGCCTACCTCGAACGGCTCGCCGCGGCGCATGGCGAGATCCGCAGCATCAACACCGAACGCGCGGCGCCGATGTTCAGCGCGAGCGGCCGGCTCGCGAGCGCCAGCGGCCAGCCGCCGGTGCGCTCGCTCTCGCGGTCGATGGGGCTGGTGACGAAAAGCGGCGAGCACCTGATCCTGCGCGCCGGCGGCGTCTTCGCCGCGCTCCAGCGCTGGCTCGCGGCCAGCGCCGCCTTCGCGCCGGCCGAGAAGTCGCCGCGCTGAGCGGCTACTGCTGGGTCTGACCGCCGGCCTGCCTCATGCCGCCGGCGCTCCCGCCCGCCGAGACGTCGACCTCGGCCGAGGCCGACGTCTCGGCGCCGCCCTCGGCATGGACCCGCAGCGGCGCGGCGTCCACGGCGTCGAGCCCCGAACAGAGGCGCACATAGGCGTCGGTCGGGCATAGGTCGTGCGCGGCGTCGAAGCCGATCCAGCCGATGCCCTCGACCCAGAGTTCGGCCCAGCCATGGGGCTGCGCCAGCGCCGCGACCATCGCGGCGCGCGCCGCCGCGTCTTCGCCCTCGGCGTCTTCCTCGGCCTTGTCGCTGGCCCCCTCGCCAGCCTCGTCCTCTTCGAGCGCCTCCTCCGGGGCGTCGGCGAGCCGATAGCCGTAGACGAAGCGCGCCGGCCAGCCCATCGAGCGGGCCGCCGCGATCAGCACATGGGCGATCTCGTCGGCGCCGCCCTCGCCCGCGCTGAGCGCGGCCGCCGCGGTCGGGTGCGCGGCGCCCGTCGGCGCGATGCGCCGCGTGACGGCGTCCTGCAGAGCGTGGGCGCACTCGAGCGGCGTGGCCGCGCCCGCGACCGCCTCCTTCGCCATGGCCGCGATGGCGGCGTCGGGGCGGGTCCGCGGCGTCTCGCGCAGGCAGACGCCGGGGCGCAGGGGCGCGCGGAAGCCGCGCAGCACGCCGGCGCAGTCCGTCGTCTCGATCTCACCGGCGGCGACGATCTCCAGCTCGGTCACGCCGCCGCGCAGGAAGCGCGTGGCCACGCCGTCGCCCCAGCCGTTCACGAAATCCGGCGCCGCGGCCTCGCCGTTCAGCAGCACGCGCCACGCGAGGCTGCGCTGCCCCTCGAACGCCGACGGGAACATCTTGAGCCGCACGGCGACCCCCGGCGCGGCCGGCGATACGGTGACGGTGACGGCGTGGCGAACGGAAAGGCGCATGATCCCTCAGAAATGATAGGCTTCGGCGATCTCAGCGGTCAGCCGGTTGTTCCGCGCGATCATGCGCGTGAGGAACTCGTGCAGACCGTCGTGGAAGATCGCGCCGATGTCGAGGTCTTCCAGCAGCGCCACCGTCTCCGACGCCGTCTGGTGGCAGGCGTGGCGCTCGCCATAGCCGCTGCCGAGCCGGTCGAGAACCCCGACGCTCTCCCGGCTGCAATGGGCCAGCGAGCGCGGGCAGGCGGCGTTCAGGATCAGGAAATCGGCGATGCGCCAGGGCGAGAAGTCGCCGCGATAGACCCAGTGATAGGCCCTGAGCGCCGAAGTCGCCATCAGCACTGAGGTCCACTGGTGCTTGTCGCGCCCGCCGCCGACCACGTCCGTCTCCGGCAGCAGCACGTAGTGCTTCACGTCGAGCAGCCGCAGCGTCATGTCGGCGCGCTCGATCAGCAGGCCGAGGCGCGCGAAATCGTAGCGGTCGTCGCGCAGCATCGTCGCGTCAGAGGCGCCGCGGAACTGCGCGCAGCGCCCCTTCACCCAGTCCAGCGTCTGCGGCAGCTCGCGCAGCGCCGCGCTTTCGGTGAGGTCGCCGAGGCGCAGCCACGCCTCGTTGAGCGTCTCCCACGCCTGCGTCGTCAGCGCGGTGCGCACGGAGCGCGCGTTGTGCCGGGCGCGGTCGAGGCACGACACGATCGAGGACGGGTTCGCGCGGTCGAGCACCAGCCCGACGATCACCGTCTTCTCGTCGACGGCGCGGTCCTCGAAATGCGCGGCGCAGCCGGCCGCCGCGGCCACCGAGCGCCATTCCTCGCGGTGGCCCTCGGTGGAGTTCGGCAGCATCGCCATGCGGCGGCCCATCTCGACGAGGCGCGCCATCGCCTCGGCGCGCTCCAGGTAGCGCGCCATCCAGAACAGGTCGCCCGCGGTGCGGCTCAGCGTGGCCATCAGTTCGTCCCCTCGCGGTCCGCGCCCGTCATTCCGTCAGCACCCAGGTGTCCTTGACGCCGCCGCCCTGGCTGGAGTTCACCACCAGCGAGCCCTCGCGCAGCGCCACCCGCGTCAGCCCGCCGGGGGTGAGGCGGATGTCCTTGCCGACGAGGGCGAAGGGCCGGAAGTCCACATGGCGCGGGCTCGGCCCCAGCGGGCTGAGCGAGGGCACCGTCGAGAGGTCGAGCGTCGGCTGGGCGATGAACACGCCGGGCGCCTCGCGGATCTTGCGGGCGAACACGCCGCGCTCGGCCGCGGTGGATTTCGGGCCGATCAGCATCCCGTAGCCGCCGGAGCCGTGCACCTCCTTCACCACCACCTCGTCGAGATGGGCGAGCACATGCGCGCAGTCCTCCGGCTCGGAGCACTTCCATGTCGGCACGTTCTTCAGGATGGCCTTCTCGCCGAGATAGAAGCGGATCATGTCGGGCACGTAGCAGTAGACCGCCTTGTCGTCGGCGACGCCCGCGCCGGGCGCCGAGACGATGGTGACGCCGCCGGAGCGGTAGGCGTTCATCAGCCCGGCGACGCCGAGCACGCTCTCGGGGCGGAACACCAGCGGGTCGATGAAGTCGTCGTCGATGCGGCGGTAGATCACGTCCACGCGGCTGGGGCCCTGCGTGGTCTTCATCCACACCTTGCCCTCGTCGACGAACAGGTCGCGCGCCTCGACCAGCTCGACGCCCATCTGGTCGGCCAGGAAGCTGTGCTCGTAATAGGCGGAGTTGAGCGGCCCCGGCGTCAGCACCACGCAGGTCGGGTCGCCCTTGCAGGCCGGCGGCGCGACCTCCTCCAGCGTCGCGCGCAGCATGTCGGGGTAGCCGTCCACCGGCTGCACCCGCCCGCCGGCGAACAGGTCGGGGAACATCCGCATCATGATCTCGCGGTTCTCCAGCACGTAGGAGACGCCGGAGGGCGTGCGGCAGTTGTCCTCCAGCACGAGGAACTCGTGCGGGCCGGTGCGCACGATGTCGATGCCGACGATATGGCTGTAGATGCGCCCCGGCGGGTCCACCCCCATCATCTCCGGCAGGAAGGCGGCGTTGCGGTAGATAAGATCGGCCGGGATGACGCCGGCCTTCAGGATCTCGCCGCGGTGATAGACGTCCCAGAGGAAGGCGTTGAGGGCGCGGGCGCGCTGCGTGATCCCGCGCGACAGCGTGCGCCACTCCTCGGCGGAGAACACCCGCGGGATCAGGTCGAAGGGGATGAGGCGCTCGGGGTCGCCCCCCTCGCCATAGACCGCGAAGGTGATGCCGATGCGGCGGAACAGCGTCTCCGCCTCCAGCCGCTTGAGCTCCATGGCCTCCGGGCCCATCGCCTCCAGCCAGGCTGCGATGTCGTGGTAGGGCGGGCGCACGCCGCCCTCGCCGGTCATCTCGTCGAACATGGTTTCCCCCTGAGGCCGCCCAAGCAAAGCAAAGCGGCGCAGGCGCGTCCAGTGGGGTTGCGCGAGAAGTCTCCGGCGGATCGGAGTGCGCAGGCGACGGGCGCCGTTAACGTTTGGCGCCTACGACGCAGGCGCCCGTCAATCGCCGACCAGCGAAGTGAGGAACGCCTCGACCACCGCAGTCGCCGAGAAGTCCTGCGTCGTCGCGCCGATCAGCATCTCGCCGAGGCGCATCGACCCGCCGCCGGCCCAGGTGTGCCCGGCCCCGAAGGAGACGAGATGCGTCAGCGGCGCCGCGCAGCCCTGATAGGCGCGCAGCTCGGTGGTCACGCCGTCGTCGGGGGCGCGGTCGGGCAGCGGCCGCGCCTCGAAGCCGGCGCAGCCGTTGCGGCGGGCGAAGCGCGCCACCGTCTCGGCGATCGGCTCGACGCGGCCGCGGTCGCGGATCAGCAGGCTGTCGCCGCCGATGCGCCCGCCCTCCGGCGGCACGATCCGGTCGTCGGCGCCGTGGATGAAGAGCGCCGGCAGCGGCGCCGCCGCGGGGCAGTCCAGCCCGGCGGGCAGCGCGGCGATGACGGAAACGACGCCCTGCACGAGGTCGGGCGCCTCGCAGGCGACGCGCAGCGCCATCA
This sequence comes from uncultured Rhodobacterales bacterium, assembly GCA_964352995.1. GTDB lineage: Bacteria > Pseudomonadota > Alphaproteobacteria > Rhodobacterales > Rhodobacteraceae > Rubrimonas. The sequence continues at coordinate 1,148 of CAYGUQ010000309.1, read as the reverse complement.
TCCCGCCGATGGAGGGGCCGGCGACGAAGACGCGGGAGGGGTCCACCCGCCCTTCCGCGGCGAGTCGCGCCACGAGGCTCCGCAGGAAGGCGACGTCGTCGGCGTCGTTGTAGAGGTCGCCGTCGCCGTCGCGGCGGCCGTCGTTCCACTCCGGCGCCGCCTCGGGCCAGGCCACGACCCAGCCGCGCCGCCAGAGCGTCACGCCCGCGCGGCGGCGGGCGAAGCTCGCCGAGCCGATGCCGCCGTGCAGCGCCAGCAGCAGCGGCGCGTCGCGCGCGCCGGGGGCGGCGTCGATGAGCGCCGCGCGCTCCACGCCGTCGTGCTCGAAGGTCAGCCGCTCCTGCGCCGATGCGCCGGCCGGCGCCAGCAGGGCGACGGCGAGCGCGATCGCCGCGGCCATGGTTCGCGATGCGGGGCTCATGGGCTCTCCTCCTCGTCGCGAAACTAGGCGGCGGCCGCCGTCTCTCAAGGATCGGGGGGCGGCGGCATCGGCCGACGCGCCCGCCGCCGCCAGGCGTCGAGCGTCACCTGAACGACCGAGGCGAGCGGCACGGCGAACACCACGCCCCAGAAGCCGTAGAGATCGCCGAAGACCAGCAGCGCCACCATCACCGCGATCGGATGCAGGTTCACCGCGCCGGCGAGCATGATCGTGGCGAGGATGGCCCCGTCGATGGTCTGGATCACCGTGTAGGCGGCCAGCGTCCACATCATCTCCGGCCCGAGGCCCCATTGCGCGAAGGCGGTCAGCGCCACCGGCAGGCCCACCACCGGGGCGCCGAAATAGGGGATCAGCACAGACAGCGCCGAGAGCGTCGCCAGCAGCAGCGCGTAGTCGAGGCCCAGCAGCCAGAAGGCGGCGTAGCTCGCGCCGCCCACGATGGCCATCTCGTAGGCGCGCCCGCGCACGTAGCCGCCCATCTTGACGCTGATGTCGGCCCACACCTCGTCCGCGAGCGGCCGGTGATCGGGCAGGAAGCCCGCGATCCACCGCGTGATCGCCGCGCGGTCGCGCACGAAGAAGAAGACGAGCAGCGGCAGAATGAGCAGATAGAGCCCGATGGTCGCGACATTCGGCAGCTGCGCGACCGACTGGCGGACCATCTGCTGGCCGAGGATCGCAAGGTCCGCGTTGAGGCCGGCGGCGA